>NZ_JBHWEN010000003.1:125587-342733 GCF_042734215.1 Kitasatospora sp. NPDC059673
GCGAGCCGAGGTCACGGATCTCGAACCGGCCGTCGGGCGTCGCGTGGAACTCGGCGTGGTGCCGCGAGACCTGAAGGTCCGAGACGACCAGCTCGTTCTCCAGCGCACCGGCCCGGTGCATCGCACCGGGCCGACCGCCCTTGAACCGCCTCGAACGCTAACGGCGTACGCCGCTCATCGCGCGCCCACCCGGCTGGCCACACCCCGCCCCGCGGCGGCGGGCCGACCGGCCGGACCCCGCGAACCCGCGGGCGCCGACCTGCCCTGCTGGGCCGGCAGACCGTTCTGCACGTCCATCACCGCATGGGCCACCATCCCGCCCAGCGGGTCGTACCTGATCAGATCCCGCAGCCGGGAGCGCGAGGACCGCCCCTCGTTGCCCGGGTACAGGTGCTTGCCCAGACCCACCGCGTGCGCCAGCGCCGCCAGCGCCGCCGTCCGCGGGTCCGGCGGCACGCCGGTGCGGATCGCGGTGTCCAGCCGCTGCTTGATCGCCGCGTTGGTGCAGTCGTCCGACGCCTGGTAACGGGTCGTCGGCAGCACACCGCACACCTGACCCGGCACCGCCGTCACCATGCCGCACCGCTCCAGGTGCGCCAGGTACGTCTGCCTCAGGCCCAGGCGCGGTCCGCCGATCCAGTGCGCGGCACGCACCGGACTGCCACGCCTGCGCAACAGCTCCAGCGCGTGGTCCAACGTCGGGTCACCGGTCGGCCGTGGCACCACCACGGCGATCCGGTCCCCGTCCGGGACTATCCTTCCGGCCAAGGACAGCTCGACAAGCTGCGCCCCGGCAAGTCCGAGGTCGAGGGTCTGCGGCTGCGCGGTGGTACCCGTGGCCGGGTCCAGTGCGAGCAGCAACAGCTCCTCGGGAATAGTTCTGCGGCTCCTGCCCATCCAAGCCTCCCCGCGTGGATGAATGACAGGGTGACGCCTCTCACACAGCCTTGTCGAGTACGCCTCCGAATCGTGACCTTGCTCGGGCAGGCTGGAACCACCGTCCGACGCCCCCGCGTCTGATCCGGAAGGGGCCTGCACCGGCAGGAAAAACCGCCGGTGGGGCGGGGTGCGGCAGGCCATCGCGGCCACGGTGCCGGAGACTGTACAGGTACCCGGGCGGGTCGAGAACCCGCCCGAAAAAAACCAGCTTGTGTGATCGGACCGGCAACCGCCGGGGCGGACGAGGAGGAGTGGGTTACGTGGGCGAGTCCCCGCAGAGCGAGCCGCGCGACGACAGGACGCGGCCGGCCGAGGCCGAGGAGCGAGCTCCTCGCGAGGGCGGCTCCACTGTGCACCTCCGCGCCCGTGAGACCTCTGCCGAGTCCGGGTCCGGGTCCGACCTCGACCTGCCCGAAGCCGGTGCCGCGCTCACCGTCGAGGCTCCGGCGAAGGAAGCGGAGGGGAAGGGCGAACCGGAGGGGAAGGGCGAACCGGAGGAGGAGCCGGAATCCGAGGAGGCTGAGGAGGAGTCCGTTCCGGTCGCGCCCGGGCCCACCATGCCGAAGGCGGAGAAGCCGGAGGAGGCCGAGGAGGAGTCAACTCCGGTCGGGCCCGAGCTCACGATGGCCTTGCGCGTCGAGAAGGTCGAGGAGTCGGACGAGGCGGACGAACCGGAGGGGGAGCCGGAATCCGAGGAGGCTGAGGAGGAGTCAACTCCGGTCGCGCCCGAGCCCACCATGACGCTGCGCATGGAGAAGGTCGAGGAGCCGGAGGCGGAGGATCCGGAGGGGGAGTCGGAATCCGAGGAGGCCGAGGAGGCTGAGGAGGAGTCCGCTCCGGTCGCGCCCGAGCCCACCATGACGCTGCGCATGGAGAAGGTCGAGGAGCCGGAGGCGGCCGAGGAGGAGTCCGCTCCGGTCGGGCCCGAGCTCACGATGACGCTGCGCATCGGGAAGGTCGAGGAGCCGGAGGAAGACGCTCCGGCCAAGCCCGAGCCGACCATGAACCTGCGGGTGGACAAGGACCGCCCCGAGCAGACCGTCATGCTGCGGCTGCCCAAGGACGAGGCCGCCCCCAAGCCGGCCCCGGCCCCGAAGCCCGCACCCGTCGCGCCGAAGCCCGCCGCCGTGCCGAAGGCCGCTCCCGCTCCCGCTCCTGCGGCCGTCGCCGCGCCGGCGCCCGTCGCGCCCGTCGCGGCGCCCGCCGCCCCCGTGCCGGCCGGCCCGGAGAGCACCGTCGAGGCGCTGGAGGTGCTGAAGTCACTGAGCGCCCGCCCGGTGAGCCCGTTGCGGCGGGCGATGAAGCGGGTGCTGATCTGGGGCATCTTCCTGGCCGTGGTGCTCGGTGTGCTGTCGGCCGCGCAGTTGCTGCGTCCGCTGCCCACGCCGAAGGCGAAGCTCGGGATGGCGGACTCGTTCACCTTCCAGGGCGAGCAGTTGAACATCCCGTGGCCGACCACGGGGCAGGCCGCGGCCGAGGTGATCGGGGTGGGTGGTCTCGGCGCGTCCGGCGAGGAGAAGGCGGTGCCGATCGCGTCCGTCACCAAGGTGATGAACGCGTACCTGATCCTGCAGGCGCACCCGCTGAAGAAGGGCCAGACCGGCCCGATGCTCACGGTGGACAAGCAGGCCGCGTCGGAGTCGACGAGCCTCGACGAGTCGAGGGTGACCCTGACGGAGGGCCAGCAGCTCAGCCAGTACGAGGCGCTGGAGATGCTGATGCTGCCGTCCGCGAACAACGTGGCCCGACTGCTGGCGCGTTGGGACTCCGGCAGCGAGGAGGCGTTCGTCAAGAAGATGAACGACACCGCCAAGCAGCTCGGCATGACCAACACCACGTACGCCGACCCGGCCGGGTACAACAACGACACCAAGTCGACCGCCAAGGACCAGCTGAAGCTGGCCGAGGTGGTGATCAAGGACGAGGTGTTCCGGCAGGTCATCGCGGAGCCCGACACCAAGTTCAACGGCCAGCGGATCTACAACACCAACAAGCTGCTCGGGAAGAACGGCATGATCGGCGGCAAGACCGGTTCGTCCTCCCCCGCGCAGTCCTGCTTCATGTGGGCGGCGGTCAAGGAGGTCGGCGGCGTCAAGCGGACCCTGGTCGGCGTCACCCTGGGCCAGCCGGTGAGCACCGGGTACGACCTCGTGACCGCGGCCCAGCCGGTCAGCCAGAAGATCAACGTGGCCGCGCAGTCCGTGCTGACCGGGCAGACCCTGGCCAAGCAGGGCGACGTGGTCGGGTACGTCGAGGACGGCATCGGCGGCAAGGTCCCGGTGGTCGCCGCCAAGGACCTGACGGTGGCGGGCTGGTCCGGCATCACCGCGCACCTGACGCTCACCCCGATCGGCAAGATCGCCCACACCCTGCCGGCCGGCACCCAGGTCGGCACGCTGTCGGCGGGCGACGGCGCCGACCGGATCGAGATCCCGGTCACCCTCCAGAAGGACCTGGCCCCGCCGTCCATCAGCGCCCGGCTGCTGCGCCTCGGCTGAGCCGCGCGGCCACCGACGGTTCCTCGGCGATCACCCTGCCCAGCACCAGGGCCAGGGTGATCGCCGTGAACAGGACGATCAGCCAGGACAGCACGGTGAACACCACGCCGTACGGGCCGAACCTGGCGATCGACGCCGACATCGCGTGCGGCAGGTACACCTGCGAGGCGACCCCGAGGACGACCTGCGCCAGGCCGCACAGCACCGCCCCCGGCAGCAGCGGGGCCCAGCGGATGCGGGCGCCGAGCAGCAGGTGCTGAGTCCACCACCACACGCAGGTGGAGACCAGGAAGGTCAGCGGCAGGCCCAGCCACAGGCCCGCGCCGAACCCCTCGCGCAACGGCACCTGGAACACCAGGAACACCAGCCAGCCCAGCAGCCACACCACCCAGCGCCACAGCGCCAACCGGGTGCTGCGGTGCGGCAGCTCCCAGGCCCGCTCGCAGACCCGCTGGAGCGCCCGGCTCATCGCTGTCGCGGAGGCCAGCGTGACCAGCGCGCCGACCGCCCCGAACGCCTGGGCGGCGCCGTCCGGGTGAGTGTTCATCAGCTGCTCGACCTGCTGCTGGGCCGCACCCTTCAGACCGAGCTGGGTGCGCAGCGAACTGGTGAGGCCACGCTTGACGGCGGCCGGCGCGAACACCGCCACCACCAGCAGCGCGGGCAGGCCGGACAGGAACGCCTGGGCCGCCAGCCGGGTCGCGTTGTCCAGCAGGTTGACCCGGAGCAGCTCACCGGCCGTCCGGCCGAGCAGCGGAATCCGCTCGCGAGCGCCCTTCGCCGAGGCGGCCAGCCGCGCTGCCCGGGCCTTGGCGGACGTCCACCGGCCGCGGCGCCGCTTCGATGGACGTGGTGGCTCTGTCACGCCGAAACCTCCGTCACGCCGTAACCTCCGTCGGGCCGTAACCCTCCGTCGGGCCGTAACCTCCGTCAGGCCGTAACCTCCGTCAGGCCGGGAACGCCCGACCTCGCGGGCCGGGAACACCCATCCTCAGGGGTCGGAACGCTCAGCGCTTCCGGGTGAGCCGGGCCACCCGGTCGGAGACGCCCCAGGCGGTGACCCGCCAGAGGGCCTCCGCCACGATGCTGCGGCTCATCTTCGAGGCGCCGTGCTCGCGCTCCACGAAGGTGATCGGGACTTCGGTGACCTTGAACCCGGCCTTGACGGCCCGCCAGGCCAGATCGACCTGGAAGCAGTAGCCCTGCGAGGCGACCTGGTCCATTCCGAGGCCCAGCAGGGTCTCCTTCCGGAACGCCCGGTAGCCGCCGGTGACGTCGCGGATCGGTACGTTCAGCATCAGCCGCGAGTACGTCGAGCCGCCCTTGGACAGCAGCAGCCGCGCCTTCGGCCAGTTCACCACCGCGCCGCCCGGCACCCAGCGCGAGCCCAGCACCAGGTCCGCGCTGTGCAGCGCGGTGAGCAGCCGCGGCAGCTCCTCCGGCTGGTGCGAGCCGTCCGCGTCCATCTCCACCAGCACGTCGTACCCGTTCTCGATCCCCCACCGGAACCCGGCCAGGTAGGCCGCGCCGAGGCCTTCCTTGCCCTTCCGGTGCAGCACCTTCACCTGTTCGTCGTCCGTGGCCAGGGCGTCGGCCAGCTTGCCGGTCCCGTCCGGGCTGTTGTCGTCGGCGATCAGCACATGGGCCTCCGGCACGGCGGTCCGGACCCGGGAGACGATCCGTTCGACGTTCTCCGCCTCGTTGTAGGTCGGAATGATCACCAGGATCCGGCCGAGGCCGCCGAACGGATTCTGAGCAGAGGAAGTCACGGGACCGGTGCCTTTCGGAGAGGTCGGATCTGTCACAAGAAGGAACAAATCCACCGTAAGGCCACACACCGCACCCGGCCCGCCCCTCCGGCACCGGCCACCGGGCGGGGCCGATCCGCTAGGCTGTGAGCGGTCGTCGGGTGTCCCGCCGACCGCGCCTCAGTAGCTCAGGGGATAGAGCACGGCTCTCCTAAAGCCGGTGTCGCAGGTTCGATTCCTGTCTGGGGCACAGCAGAACCACAGGTCGCAGGCCCTCCGCCCGTTCGGGGCGGGGGGCCTGTGGCGTCCCAGTACAGTACGCCGTGCTTACCGGCGGCGGGCGTGCCTGTGTTGTCGGCCGGGCGGCAGGCTCACGGCCGTGACGGGAAGAGGGACTTGGCGGTGGCGTTGGTGATGACGGCGGTGGCTAGGGCGAGGGCGGCGGTGATCCGGTCGTCGTGGTCGGTCGTCAGGGTGGCCGGGCCGCCGACGCCGGAGTCGGCGGCGATGGCTGCCAGTTGGCGGCGCTGTTCGGCGGGGAGGCCGTCGGCGAGGCGGTGGCGTTCGAGGTCGCGGGCGCTGTAGCCCTCGGGCTCGGCGAGCGTCCGGCCGACGGCGGTGGTGTAGATGCGGGTGGCGTCCGGAAGTCGCCCGGCGGCGGTGGCGAGGTCGGCGACGGTCAGGGCGAGCCGGGTATCGAACACCGCGCTGCCCTCACGCGGGGCGACGGCGGCGTGGGCGAGGAGCAGGGCCTCGGCCTGCTCGGTGGCCGGGGTGCCGTCGAGCAGCGTGCACGCGACGGTCAGCGCGGCGGCGACGGCGTGCTCCCACGGCTCTTCGGTGGGGGTGTCGCGGACCAGGGCCCGGGCGAGGGCGGTGCGGCCTTCGAGGGCCATGGCGACGGCGGCGACCTGGCGGGCCTCGAACAGGCGGGTGCCGGAGTCGGTGGACTGCTTGAGGTGGAGGTGGGCCTCGGCCCAGCGCCCGGCGCGCACCAGGGCGCGGGCACCGTCGAAGACCCGGATGCCGTCCAGCCACTCGTGGACGGCGCTGCGGTCGGTGCTGTTCGCGGTCAGGCCGGCGAGCGGGGCGGTCAGGCCGCCGAGGGTGGCGTCGTCGTTCTCGGCGACCGCGCGCACCAGTTCGTCGAGGACGGCGAGTGCGGCGCTGCCGTTGCCCGCGCGGAGTTCGAGGTGGGCGAGGTTGACGAGGGGTTCGAGGGCCAGGCGGGCGTGGTCGGCGGCCAGCGGCCGGTGGGCGAGGTAGAGGTCGGCGTGGTCGAGGCACAGCACGCGGGCCTGGCCGGGCAGGTCGCGGTCGGAGGCGAGCAGCGCGGCGAGGTTGTGGACGCTGGTGGCGGTGGCCGGATTCTCGGTGTCGGCGGCCTGCCGGGCGAGGTCGGTGAGCTTGCGGACCCGGTCGTCGAGCGGGGCGGCGAGGGCGTGTCTGCGGGGGACGAGGGGGAGGCGGGCGAGGGCGTCGCCGAGCGGGCCGGTGGGCTGGGCGGTCATCGCAGCGCCGCCTCCTTCGCGTCGACCAGGTCCAGGACGGCGCCGGCGGCGGCCGAGGCGAGGGCGGCCTGCCTCTGGTGGGGCAGGCCGAGGCGGTTGGCGGTGAACAGCTGTTGGTGGGCGAGGACGGCGCGCTGTCCCCGGTACAGCTGTCCCTGGTCGGAGAAGGCCCGCAGGGTGCGGCCGTAGACGGTGAACTCGGCGAACCAGGGTGCGGCGTGGGCGAGTCGGCCTTCCAGGAGCGCGGAGCCGGGGGCGGTGTCGGCCTGGAGCAGGGTGCGGGCGGCGTGGACCAGGCGACGATTCGGGGAGGACAGCCGAGGCCGGTTCTCGGCGACCTGCGCCCAGGTGTCGCCGATCTCGTACCAGTCGAGTCCGGCGCCGCGCATCGCGGCCGTGCCGAGCAGGAGCCACAACTCTGCTCTCCGGTCGGCTAGTTCACTGCTGTGGACGGCACCCAGGTAGGTGAGGGCGTGGCGGCTGTCCTGGTGGAAGAGGTGGTGGGCGGCGGGCAGTGCGGCACTGCCGCCGAAGGCGTAGGTCTCCGGCTCGTAGATCACCGGGGTCCAGCCGTCGATCATGCCCGCGGTGCGGCACATGTCCAGGACCTCGTTGACCGCGAACGCGGTGGCACCGGTGGCCTCCAGAGCGCCGGAGATCGTCTCCCGGTAGCGCAGCCGCCAACGGTCTCCCTTGCGCAGGTAGTGCCAGGCGTCCAGAAGTCCCTGGTCCTCCAGGGACATCAGGGCGGGGCCGAGGAGGCGGGCGGCGTGCTCCTCGGGGGTGTCGGTGGCCAGGTGCAGGTGGACCTGCGTCCAGGCGTGGTGGCCGGCGGCGAGCACCAGGGTTCTCCTTCTTCGGGTCAGACAAGCAGCAGCAGGGCGTCCCAGTCGGTGGCGGGGCTGTCGGCGGCCAGGGAACAGCGGGCGAGAGCGATGCCGGCGGGGCCTTCGAGGAGTCCTTGGCCGGTTGCCTCGGCGTCGGGGTTGGGCAGGTTGCCGGCGGCGGCGAGGATGCGCAGTGCGGTGGCGTGGTCGGTGCGCTCGGCGAAGCGCCGGGCGGCCAGGCGGACGCCGATGGTGCCGTGGCAGACGGAGTCGTCGGTGAGGCTGTGGGCCTGGTTGGGGTCTTCGAGGGCGTCGAGGAAGGCGGCTTCGGCGGTGCGGGCGCGGTCGGTGTCGCCGGCGGCATGGGCGGCGTGGTGCAGGGCGGTGGCGATGCCGGGGGTGCCGTAGCACCAGGACGGGCGCAGCGGCTTGGACTGGCGGGTGTGGCCCTGGTCGGCCTCGGCGGCGGTGAGCGCCTCGGGCCACCAGGCACGGGCGGCGCCGTTCTGTTGCCAGGCGTCCAGCCAGTCGGTGATGCGCTCGATCGCCTCCAGCTGGCCCGGCACTTGGGTGCCGTCAAGGTGAGTGAGGGAGAGCAGTGCGAGCGGGCCGGGGATGCCGTGCGCGATGCCGAAGTTGCCGTGGCCGCCCGGGTAGCGGTCGTCCTGCTCGCCGCTGGGCGCTTGGTGCGTCCACCAGCCGGGGCGCCCGTGCACCGGCTCGGTCAACCGCACCAGGTAGGCCAGCACTTCGCGCAGCAGCTTCGGTGAGCGGCGGGCCCGCAGGTGCGCGCCGAGGCCGGTGAGGCCGCCCAGGAGGTCGAACTCGTGGAAGTCGGGGCGTTGCCCGGCATCGATGCGGTGGTGGGCGGCGGCCAGACGCTGCTGGACGATGTCCTCCACCGCGCAGTTCAGTTCCATGCGTGGCTGGTGGTAGGCGCGCGGTCCGTGGATCGCGGCCAGGTGCAGGACGTGGGCGAGGGCGGGAGCGCCATAGAACAAGCCGGCACCGGCGAAGGAGTTAACGGGCTGGCGCACACAGGCGGTGATCCAACCGTGCGCGGTGTCCCAGCTCCCCCTGCCGACGGCGGCTCGCTCGATGTGGAACAGCGCGGTGGCGAGGCCGCCCTTGGCCAGGGACTGGCCCCACTGGGCGGAGACCTCGGTGGGCGGTTCGATCAGTTCGGCGGTCATGCCGGCTGTCCTTCTCGGGCGTGGGCGGTATGGGCCTGGGCGGTGCGGGTGAGGGCGGCGGCGCGGGCCAGGCGGTGGCAGATGCGTTCGCTGGTCGGGTCGAAGCCGACGACTCGGGCGTGGTGCAGGTGCAGCAGCGAGCCGAGGACGTCTGCGGGCTCCAGCTCGCCGTCCCGGTTGAGCGCCTCGCGGTAGCGAGCCAGTTCCTCAGCCCGCGAGTACCAGGCCGAGGCGAGGGCGCGGCCCTCATCGGTGAGCGCCAACCGGTCTGGCCGGTCTGCGAGTTCGGCGGCCAGCCGCGGCGCGGTGCGCGGCAGCGCGATCTCGCTGTACCGGGGCACCCGCTCCAGCAGCCAGGCGTGGCCTGCCTGCTCGCCGAGCAGCGCGGTGGCGAGGTCGAGCATGCTCGCCGACGTCACGGCGGCCGGGTCGGTCGAGGTGGCGCGATGGTAGGCGAGTTGGGCCAGCACTGCCCGGGAGTCCGCGGCGAAGAACTGCTCCGCCGCCCGCATCGCGGCCCCGCGCCCGTACCGGCCGGTCTCCGGCAGGTACGTGTCGATCTCCATCCGTGTCAGCAGGCCCTCCTCCCGCAGCTGCTGGGCCCACTGGCCGATGCGCTCGGCGGCCAGTGGCCACGCGGCGGTGTCGGAGACGGGGATGCGCAGGCGCACGTGCGGCTCGGGGTCGGTGTGCCGCATGAACCACCACTGCGGCGCTTTCATCCAGCGACCAGCCAACTCCGGTGTCCAGCTGAGGAGTTCGTCGACGCGGCGAGGGTTGCCGTACAGGCGGGCCGACAGCCACGTGGACGCGCCGGGCAGGTGGCCGACGCGGACGGTGGCCGGCCGCCCGGGGCGGGGAGGGGCGGCGGGCAGCGGGGCACGGGTGGAGTGCAACTGCACGGTGACCTCGTGCGCCCTCTCGCCGCACCACGAGTTCTCGCCCGGCCCCGGGGCCTCGATCAGGATCGCGGTCGACTCCCGCAGCAGGTGCTCGCGCAACAGCACCAGGTGCTCCGGCAGCCGCAGGTCCAGCGGCAGCCGCAGGTCCTGCTGTGACAGGTACACCGCCGCCGGCACGTTGTAGCGGGCGATCCACTCGACCGCCGCCACCCGCCAGTCCTCCCACTGCGCGTCCCTGCCGGGCAGGTCGGCGGCGGGCAGGTGCCAGCGCGCCGCCGACAGCACCACCTCCCCGTAGCGCACCCGCGGCAGGTAGGGCAGCCTCCCGGCAGCACCCCAGTTGAACGTGGTCAGCCACGGGGTGTGGGCGCTGGTGATCTCGCACAGGAACCGCACCAGCGGGTCGGTGTGCGAGCGGAAGTTCACCGCGTTGAGCACCCGCACCTCCACCGGGCGGCGGTCGGCGATCCGCACCAGCCACATCCGCCGCCCGTCCGCGCACACCCCCAAGTCCTCCAGCCGAAGCACCGCGCCAATCTGCGGGTACTCGCCCAGCGCCAGCACGGGCAGCAGCGCCGGAGCCCGGGCCACGTTCTCCGTACGGGCGTACAGCGGAGGCGCCGACACCTGCACCACCAGCGCGTCCGCCCGCAGCGGCGGCGCGGCGGCGATCGCCGCCTCCAGCTCGCGGCGGCACTCAGGCTCCAGCAGGTACAGGAACCGGCCCGCGGTCGTGCCCGCCGCGCGCGGCACCGCCTGCACCACCGGGGTGAACGCCACGGCCCCGTCTGCCGACAGCCGCACCGTCAGCTCGGCGTGCGGCTGCACCACGTCCTCGGGCAGCGGGCCTGGGGAGAGGCGTTCCAGCAGCGGGCCATCGAGGTCGATCTCCGTCAGGCCCTCGACGGCGGCCTTCTGCGCCAGCGCCAGCAGGTGGCCGTCACGCCGCTTGAACTTCGGCGGCACATCCGGCAGCAGCGAGTCCCGGTAGCGGGCGGGGAAGCCCAGCCCGGTGTCGGGGTTCACCAGCTCCACTACCGGCACCACCGCGCCCGGCCCGAACCGCTCCAGGAACCTGCCGTGGTAGTCCACCCACGCCGGGTGGCCTTCCGGGAACGGCGACAGCCGGGTCAGCACCTCCGCCGCGCCGGCCACCAGCGACGCGACCCGCTGCGGCAGCACCACCGGCCCCGCGTCCAACCGCAGATCCACCATCAGCGACGGCACCTCGCCCGAACGCCCGGCCTGTTGCCGGGCCAGCCGCGTGCGCAGCGTCCGCTGTTCGGCGGGGTTGTTCAGATCGTTGTGTCGGGCCAACTGCTCCCGGACGGTTCGGAGCTCGTTCAGGGGCGCGACGGTGGCAGGGATCTGGTCGAGGCCGGTGGTGTGCGTGACGGCCAGCAGGTGGTCGAGCGGGTTGGTCACGGTCGTCGGCAGCCGCAGCGCGCTGATCAGGAAGCCTTGCCGCACCAGTTCGCCGAGCATCGCGCGCACCTTGTCCGCCGGGGCGGCCGGGAACCGGTCGGCGAGTTCGCCGAGCGTCACCGACACCGCGCTGTCGGCCGCCTCCAGCACGGCCAGCACCGGGTCGGTGGCGCGGACGGACACCTCCGCCGGTTCCCCGTCCTGCGGGTTGCGGACCACCGGCAGCACGACGCGGCCTCCGCGCCGCACCCGCAGCTGGTTGGCCGTCACCGGCAGCAGGTCGCCGACGGCTTCCTCCAACTCCCGCACCACGGAGGCTAGCCAGCGCGCGTCGGGGCGCGCCACCGCCCGGCCCGCACCCCAGCGGGGCGCGACAGCACGCGGGCCGAAGGGCACCGCGGCCACCCCGGCGAACAGCCCGAAGGGCGTGGCCCGCTGCTGGCGCAGCGCGTACTGCATCACCGAGGCCGTCAGGCGGCGAAGCCGCTGCCGGGGGATGTGGTCGAAGTCGAAGACCGCCTCGCGCACCCGGGCGGCCAGCTGCGGACCGGCGGCGACCTCGACCGCCGCCGCGAACGCGGCGTCCGACCAGATGTGCTGGAGCCAGGCCCGCCAGTTCGCCGTGGCGTGGGGGCTGGTGTCGGCCAGGTCGGGCCACCAGGACGGCCCGGACCCGGCCGGACGGGCAGCGGCGCGCAGCAGGGCCGGTCCTACGGCTTCGTACACGGGGATTCACCTCGATTCTGGAGATTTCGGGAGGTTCCGGGAGTGCCGGGGCCCGGCGTGCGGCGGCTTGACGGCCGCACGCCGGGCCCAGGTCACACGGGGAGAGGGGTGCGGTCAGACGTTGCCGCTTCCCGAGGCGCAGGCGCTGCCGCCGCAGGTGCTGCCGCAGTTGTCGTCGGTGTCGCGCAGCAGCGCGGCCACCGGGTCGGCGCCCTCGACGATGGTCACGTCGAGGTCGAAGTCGCCCACGGCGACGGTGCCGGCGAAGGACTGGGTCATGGTGGTTCCTCCTTGGAGTCGGTGGTGCAGGACCTGGACGAAGGGTTACGGCCAGGAGATCGTGAGCCGGACGTGGGCCTTGTCGATGACCAGCCCGTCCGGGAGCCGGTCGTCGGGCGTGCCGGCCGGGTAGGCGGTGAAGACCGGGCCGTCGCCGGTGCGGTGGTCGCGGTCCCAGGTCCGCACCTGCTCGGTGATCAGGGCGGCCAGGCGTTCGCCGTCGGGGCCGAAGCCGTGCGCGCCGAACTCGTACGTCGCCGGGTCCTCGCCCACCTTCTTGAGCGAGAGGTGGGCGAGGCTGCCGCCGTCCACGATCACCGGGCATGCCATCCGGTTCGCCGGGGCGACCGTCCCGGTGTCCAGCTTCGGATCGACGGACATCAGCCCGAACCCGGGCAGCGAGGACGCCAGCCACAGGTAGAGCGAGTCGAAGGGTTCTTGGTTGCCGACCGTCACCCCGGAGGGCAGCTCCACCCGCGGCTGCCCCAGAGCTCCGGCCAAGCCGGAGGTGTCGGGCCGGGCCAGCTCGTCGAACCGCAGGCCGACCTCCTTGGTGCCGCGCGGCAGCACCAGGAACTCGTCGTGCGCGTCCGCGCCCTGCATCTTGACGAAGCCGCAGACCTCGGCGGACACGCTCACCAGCCGCTCGCCCTCCCGGCGGAAGGCGATCGAGCGGGTCAGCCCATGCATCCGCAGCGGCACGGTGATCACGCCGCCCTCGGTGAGCTGGCCGGTCCACGCCGGCGGCAGGTCCCACGCCCCGACCGTGACGATGATCCGGTCGAACGGGCCGCCCGCCACCGGCTCGGAACCGTCCGCCAGGACCACCTTCACCCGCTCGCACCCGGCCTCGGCGAGGAACTTCTCCGCGCGGTCGGTGACGAACGGGTCGATGTCGACGGTCACTACCTCACCGCCGGGGCCGACGAGTTCGGCGATCAGCGCCGCGTTGTAGCCGCCCGAGCCGATCTCCAGCACCCGCATGCCCGGCCGCACGTCCGCCTGCTCCAGCATCTGCGCCTGGATCCGCGCGGCCGACACCGAGCTGACCGCGAGCCCGTGCTCGTCCCGCTTGGTCACCAGCGCCCGCTCGGGCTCGTACGCCTCCGCGATCGGCACCTCGGGGGCGAACACGTGCCGGGGCACGGCCAGCAGGGCGTTCGCGACCCGGCACGTACGGATCGTGCTGTCGGCCCGAAGCGCCTCGACCATGGCCGTGCGCAGCTGTTCGGGAGAGGACTGGCCGGTCGTTTCCGCCGTGGCGGTCATCGCAACTCCTACTCGTCGGCCGCAGCGAGCGCGGCGCTTCTGTACGGGAGCGCCGGAGCGCCCCTACTCCAGGCCGGTGCTCCATCGGCGCGGCCCGGGAGATCACGTGCCGGTCAGACGGTCACGGCTGGCCGCAGTCGGCCCGGCAGGCGGGGCTCCGCGCCGGTGCTGGGCCCGGGCGTCAGAGCGATCGCCTCGCACCAGTACGCCCCGCTCGCCTGGTTCGGCTCGGCGAGGGGCGTCCTGCCGGGACCGATCGGAGAGCTCTTCCAGCGAGGTCGCAGTTCGGCGCTGAACGATGCCAGCGGGACCGCCGTGTCTTCGTTCGACTGGCGAAGCCGCGGTTCGCGAGCAGAACACGCTTGACCGCCACTGACCACTTTGACGTCACGCCGCCGCCTCCAGCCGCCCCTGGTGATGCACCTCGGCCCACACGATCTTGTCTCCTCCGGCTCTCTTCACGCCCATGTCCGCCGACAACTTCCGCACCAGCAGCAGGCCTCGGCCGCTCTCCTTGGAAGGCTGGAGGACCGTCGTCGGCAGTAGGTCCGGCCGACCGTCCACGACCTCGACTCGACAGCGGTCCTCGATCTGCCGCAGCCGCACCAGTACGTCTCTGCGGGGTACCGATGCGTGCAGCACTGCATTGGTGACCAGCTCGGACACGATCACCACGAGGTCGTCCACGCCAGAGCTGTCCGGCTCCCAGCCCCACCCCTGGACAGCTCGGTCAACATCGCGTCGGGCGAGCCTGACCGAGTCCGGCGTCGCAGGGAACTTCCACTCCTGCTCCCGGAGCTCCTGCTTTCCCACGTCCATGCCCGCTCCCTTCGCCACCGCAGGTGTTGAATCCCGAACCGCATCACTGGCCGGAAGAGTCGATGCTCGGGCGGTGCTGCCCGCCCGATCTAGACAACCGCGATCGGCGACCGGGAGTAAGGTGTTAGCCACCCCCAGCGGTTTAACCGGTTTAACGGGCAGTCAGGGGTCGTGATGGCAAAGCCAGTTCGAGTCAACGAGAACCTGCAGAAGATCATCAAAGAGTCTCGTATGACGTACGACCGCCTGGCTCTGGAGCTGGGCATCGTCGCAGGTCGCAACGGGGATCCGGCACGTCCCGGGAAGTCGCTGATCAGCCACTGGGTGCGCTACAGCGTCGTGCCGTCGGGCGACATGCCGCACTACCTCGCGGCGGTTCTGTCCGACCGGATCGGACGCACGGTCACCCTCGCAGATCTCGGCCTGGCTGAGGCAGCTGTCGATCTCCGTGACTGGCGCTTGGATACGCTGAGCGTCCTGGCCGATCTCCGACGAATCGACGTGGACGACGTGGAAGTGGATCGCAGCACCGCCCTGCAGCTGATGGCCTACTCCCTTGGCGCGCTCGCCCTTCCGGGAGAGAAGTGGTGGAGCGCGACGGCGCGCACCGGAGCAACGCGCGGTGGCGCCAGCAGTCGGCGGGTGGGCGAGGCCGACGTCGAAGCGGTACGGGACATGACCAGCCTGTTCTCCCAGGTCGACCAGCGGCGGGGCGGGGGCCATGCCCGCGCTGCGGTGGTCCAGTACCTGACCAGCGACGTCGCACGCTTCCTGCGCGGGACCTTCGCCTCCGACCGGACTCGCCGCCAGATGTTCTCCGCAGCTGCCGAACTCGCCTACGTAGCAGGGTGGATGGCCTTCGACAGCACCGACCACGCGGCGGCCCAGACCTACTTCGGCCTAGCGGTCCGGCTCGCCGCCGAGGCGGACGACCCGGCGATGGCCGGCCACGTCCTGCGAGCGATGGCCCATCAGGCGCTCGACCTAGGACACCCCAAGCAAGCACTCGACATCGCCACCGCGTCGATCAGCGGCGACCGGTACGCGCTCGCCTGCCCGCGTGAACGCGCCCTGCTCGGAGTGATCCACGCCCGCGGCCTGGCGGCCACCGGCCAGCACACGGCGGCGAGTGGCGCCCTGCTCCAGGCCCAGCGAGACCTTGCCGCCGCAGGCCCGGGGGACGACGAGCCGGCCCGCGTCTTCTTCTTCGGCGAGGCCAGCCTCGCGCACGAGACCGCCTCCGCCCTGCGCGACATAGGTGACCTCCGGGGTGCGGTGAAGGAGTTCGAGCACAGCGTGGAGACCCGCAAGGCCAGCTCGTTCGCCCGGACGCACGCCGTCACCCTCGGATACCTCGGGGCAGTCCACGTCCGGCTGAAGAACATCGAAGCGGGCTGCACGGTCTGGTCGGCGGCCCTCGACGCGATGGAGCCCGTCCGCTCGGGCCGCACCCGTCAGACCGCAATGCACATGCGGGCCACCCTGTCGCCGTTCCGGCACCGTGGCATCCGCAGCATCGACCGTGTCGACAGCAGGGCGGCCGCCTACCTCGAAGCGACCAGCTGAACCGATGGATCGCCACATACCAACCCGCAGGAGGGGAACCGACCATGACTGACCGCGAAGTCTTCGAAGTCGAGGCGCTGGGCCACGTAGTGGGCGGCCGGACCGAGCCCACCGACGACTTCTGGGGCGGCACCCGGGCGATCATCCGGCTCGACGGCACCCGCTTCACTGCCGACGCCACCAAGGGCCTCGAAGACTTCTCTCACCTGGAGGTTGTCTTCCGCTTCCACCTCACCGACCCCACCGATCTCAACCTCGGCGCCCGCCGCCCCCGCGACAACCCCGACTGGCCCGAGGTCGGCATCTTCGGCCACCGCAACATGCGCCGCCTCAACTGGCTCGGCGTCTCCCGCTGCCGCCTCCTCAAGGTCGACGGCCTGGACCTCCACGTCGAAGACCTCGATGCAGTCGACGGCACCCCGATCCTCGACGTGAAGCCCTGGTTCGTCGACTTCGGCCCGCGCGGCGACGTTCACCAAGCCCAGTGGACCACGGACATGCTCGGGAAATACTTCGCCTGACTCTTGAGACAACCCGGCAATGGCCCATGAGGACAGCGAATACTTTCGACGAGCACAGCAGAACCACAGGTCGCAGGCCCTCCGCCCGTTCGGGGCGGGGGGCCTGTGGCGTTTTCGGGGCTTGTGCGCGGATCGGTCCAACTTGCCCGCGAATACGGTCGATCGGGGTCGCTTGTCGAGCGGAATGCGACTGTTTCAGGCGGGAGGGTGATCGGTGGGCGATCACGTCGATCTCCCGTCGCGCGCTGTGCTACGTTCCGTGCTCGAACCAACACACAAGTGACCCCGGCGGTGCTACCAACACCCCGGGGTATGGCAACAGGAGCGAAACCTCCCGATGCGAGTCCATCGTAGCGCCCACGCGCGCAATTTCACCGTGCTGCCCAACGACATGTTGCAGTTCCGGATGCTGTCCTACACCGCCAAGGGTCTGCTCGTTGACCTTCTCTCCCGCCCCGACGGCTGGCGCGAGGACAGCCGGCTCATGGCCGACACCAGTCCGCAGGGGCGCGGCGCGATCCGTAAGGCCCTGAGGGAGCTGACCGCCGCCGGCTTCTACCGGGTCGAGAAGATCCGGATGCCCGACGGCACGATCGTCTCCGAGAACCACGTCTACGACACCCCGCAGCCCGTGCCGCAGCCGAGTACCACCCGTCCGGTACCCGGTGCGGCGAACTCCGGCGGTTCTGACGCCCTTATAAAGAACCGGTACCAAGAACCCACCCTCCCCGCCGAAGCGACAGCCGTCGAAGCGGCAGTTGCCGAAGTGACAGCCGTCGAAGCGGCAGTTGCCGAAGCGGCAGTCGAGCCACCCGGGGAGGCTCCGGCGGTGCCGGACGAACAGACCCGCGCGGCGGTCGCCGCGCTGTACCGGGCGATCCGCCCCGAGCCGCGCCTGCGCCTCGGTGAAGCCGAGGCCCGCACGCTCGCCCCGCTGGTCGCCCAGTGGCTGGAACGCGGCGCCACCCATGCCGACCTCGCCCGCGCCCTGGTGCCCGGACTCCCCGTCCCGATGCACTCCCCAACCGCCATCCTCCGCGACCGACTTGAGCGCAAGATGCCACCGGACCAACCCCCCGCCCGCCCGGCAGCGGCCCGCCTCCCCGAGTGCATCAAGTGCCACGATCCCGTCCCCGAACCCGGCATCTGCCGCCCCTGCGCAGGCCTCGGCACCCCCCGCCGCCCAGCCGTCGGAGGCGGCGCATCGGCCACCCTCGCGGGCGCCGCACGCGTCCGGGACGCGATGCGCGCGGCGCGGGCGGCACTGCAGAGCTCCGTAGCGCCCTGGGCGGCGGAGAACTCCCCGACCGTGCCGTGAGAAGCGGCGAGGTGCCGGACACGGGCGGGACGGAGGCCGAGGCTCAGAGGAGGACGACGCACCCGCGCTGTTCGAGGTCGGGGATCCAGGCCGGTAGGGGGTCGATGAGGTTCCACCGCAGGTCGAGCTTTTCGAGGTGCGGGAGGTGGGCGAGGGACTCCGGGAGCCGGGTCAGCGCGTTGTTGCGCAGGTCGAGGTGGGTGAGGGCGGTCAACTCGCCGACGGAGGCGGGCAGTTCGCGGACGCGGTTGTTGCGCAGGTCGAGGATCCGCAGCCGCTCCAGGCGGCCGATCTGCTCGGGGAGGCCGAGCAGGTGGTTGTCGGTCAGCCGCAGTTCGCGGAGGTCCGTCAGGCCGGCGAGGGAGTCGGGCAGGGTGGTCAGCCGGTTGCCCATCAGGTGCGCCTCGCGCAGCCGGGACAGCTGGCCGATCGAGGCGGGCAGGGTGGTGAGGCGGTTGTTGTAGAGGCGCAGTTCCTGGAGTGAGGCCAGGTCTCCGAAGCGGTCCGGGAGGCTCTGGAGGAGGTTGTCGGTGAGGTTCAGGTAGCGCAGCCGGGTGAGCTCGCAGAGTGCGGCCGGCGCGCTGGTGAGTCGGTTGTTGCTGGCGTAGAGGTAGCGGTCGAGACCGGCGAGTCGCCCGATCGACTCGGGCAGGTCGGTCAGCGCGTTGTGCCCCAGGTCGAGGGTGTGGAGGCTGCTCAGCGCGCCGATCTCCTCGGGGACGTGGGTGAGCCGGTTGTCGCCGAGGTTCAGGTGGCGCAGGCCGCGGAGGTTCGCGATCCAGGCGGGCAGGGCGGTGAGTTCGTTCTTGTACAGCGTCAGTAGTTCGAGGCCGGTGAGTTCGCCGACGGGCTGCGGCAGTTGGCGGAAGGCGTTGCGGTCGAGCCGGAGTTCGGTCAGTCGGCGGAGGGCGGACAGGCTCTGGGGCAGGTCGCTCAGCCGGTTGCCGGAGAGGTCGAGCCGGCGCAGGCCGGGGAGGTCGGTGAGCTCCGGGGGTGCCTCGTCCAGTCCGGCGTCGCGGGCCGACAGGTCGGTGATCTCCTCCTCCGGTTCGCCGGAGAAAAGTTGACTATCCGTCAAGTACGTTGCCACATCGCTCCTTTGCTGGCTTTCGGCTCACGGTAGCGGAGGCCGCGTGGGGCGGTGCCCGATCGGCGGCCTCGACGGACCGGACGGAAGTTCATCTGGTTCGTCAATGCAGGCTGCCCTAGGTTCCTGGTCACGATTCGGCGGTCAGGAGAGGAATCGCGATGGTAGCGCCCCACAGTCATGCGGATCCGGCCCAAGGACTCGAAGAGCTGCTCCTCGCGAGCTTCGAGGAGGCCGCCGCAGGCGACTTCGACGTCATCATCGTCGGTGGCGGGGCCACCGCGGCGGTGACGTTGAAGAAGTTGCTCCAGCTGGCTCCCGGCACCCGGGTGCTGCTCCTGGAGCAGGGCCCGTACCTGCTGCCCGATCATGTGCAGAACCTCGGCTCGGTCCTCCAGCCGCTGATGGACCGCGCGGTGGCCAAGCCCTGGCGCTCCGAGGGGGATCTCGAACTGATCTTCCAGGTGCCGTATCTCGGCGGGCGGACGCTGTTCTGGAGCGGGGCCAGCCCGCAGCCGACGGCGCAGCAACTGGCCGGGTGGCCGAAGGCCGTGGTCGACGAGCTGGACGGCGAGTGGGCCGAGGCGAAGGAGATCGTCGGCGTCCGCCGGGCCTCGGAGCTGGGCCGGGAGTTCGGAAACCTGAACTCGCAGCTCCGGCAGCGGATCCACCAGGGGACCGGGCCGGACTCGGACCTCGCGCTCCCCGAGGACCCGGGCCTGCTCGACGCGCCGCTCGGCATGGCGGCCACCACCGCACCCGGGGCGACCAGGAAGTTCAGCGCCGTCCCGGTGCTGCTCGCGGCGGCGGCCGGCCACCGTGGCTCGGTCGCCATCCTGCCGAAGTGCAAGGCCGTCGGGCTGACCTGCGAGGACGGCCGGGTGACCGCCGTCCGCACCACGCGGGGCGAGCTTCCGGTCGGCGGCGCCCGGATCGTGCTCGCGACGGGCACCGTCGAGAACACCGAGCTGGTGCTGCGCTCGCTGCCCGCCTCGTCCACCCGGCTGGCGGGCGCGAACCTGGCCGGGAACGCCGCGAGCTTCTTCAACTGCCGGGTACCGCGCGCGGCGTTCGAGGACCTCGCCACGGACCGGCCCGAACTCGCCGCGCTCTACCTGGACGGCGCCACCGATGACCGCGCGTTCGTGCTGCACCTGAGCGCGAGCGCGACCGTGGACCCGGGCAGGGACGTGGAGACCGTCTACCGTCTGCTTCCCGACGTCTTCGGCGAGGGCACCCCGGAACGGCTGACCGATCCCGACCACGTGGTCTTCCTGGTCAACGGCGTGACCGAACTGGGCGGCGTGCGGGCGGCCGACTCCCCGAGCCGGGTCTTCCTCGACCAGGACGGTGCCACCGTGGGCGCCTTCCACCTGGACGAATCGGACCGCCGGGCCTGGGACGCCCTGGACCGGACGACCGACGAGGTGCTGAGACTCGTGGCGCGGGGTTCGGCGATGGAGTTCTGGTCGCCCGAACGCGGGCAGTGGGAGTCCGAACCCCCCGCCGCCGGCCGGCGCATGCCGTTCGCCTTCCTGGAGTCCGGGACGCTCTGGATGGGGGAGTCGCCGGAGGACTCCGTCACCGACCTGCACGGCCGGCTGCACGTCCTCGACAACCTCTACGTCACCGGCGGAGCGCTGTTCCCGACCCGCGGATCCTGGAATCCGCTGCTCACCATGGCCGCCCTCGCGCTGCGGCTGGCCCGTCACCTCGCCCGGTGACCGACCGGGTCCACCACTCTCAAGGAGCTTTCCCGATGCGGGACTTCAAGCTGGGTGTGCAACTTCAGCCCGAACGGACCGAACTCGACCCGCTGCGCGACGCCTGGCGGGAGCTCGACCGCGCCGGAGTCGACTCGATCTGGGTTCCCGACCACTTCCTCCCGGTGTCCCCGGGCGATCCGAACGGCCCGAACTTCGAGTGCTGGTCGCTGCTCGCCGCGATGGCCGTCGACACCTCGCGGGCCGCGTTCGGCGCGCTGGTGAGCTGCGTCTCCTACCGCAACCCGGACCTGCTCGCCGACATGGCGCGGACGGTCAACCTGCTGAGCGGCGGCCGGCTGGTCCTCGGTCTCGGCGCGGGCTGGTGCGAGCGCGAGTACGTCGAGTACGGCTACTCCTTCGGGAGCCCCGCCGTCCGGCTGCGCGAGTTCGAGGAGGCGCTGGTCCGGATCCGGTCGCGGCTCCCCAGGCTCAACCCGTCCGCACCTGGCCTGCGCACGCTGATCGGCGGCGGAGGCGAGAAGGTGACCCTGCGGCTGGTCGCCGAACACGCGGACCTGTGGAACGCGTTCGGCCCGGCGGACGACTACCGCCGGAAGAACAAGCTGCTGGACGAGTGGTGCGAGCGGATCGGCCGGGACCCGTCCACGATCGAGCGCTCGGTGTTCGTGGACGTGTCCGAGACCGACCGGATCGAGGAGTTCCTGGCCGCCGGGGCCGAGCACGTGATCGTCGGGCTCCCGGCGCCGTTCGACCTGTCCTTCCTGGACCGCCTCTAGGGTCCGTTCGGGGTCCTTTCAGACCGTGAGCACCGCCTCCAGCGGCGCCTCGCCGAGTGCGGGCGTCAGGCGGGAACGGCCTGCCAGGAAGCCGAGTTCGAGGAGGACGGCGACGCCGGCCACCTCCGCGCCGGCCCGCCGGAGCAGGCCGAGCGAGGCGTCGAGGGTTCCCCCGGTGGCGAGCACGTCGTCGACCACGACGACGCGCTCGCCGGGGGCGAAGGCGGAGCGCTGGATCTCCACCTCGGCCGCCCCGTACTCCAGCTCGTAGCCCTGGGCCAGGGTGGGGCCGGGGAGCTTGCCCGCCTTGCGGATCGGGACGAAGCCGAGGCCCGCCCGCAGCGCCACCGGGGCGGCCAGGATGAACCCGCGGGCCTCCAGGCCGGCCACCTTGTCGGCGCCCACCGCCACGCAGAACCGGGCGAGAACGTCGACGAGCGGGCCGAAGGCATCGGGGTCCGCCAGGAGCGGCGTGATGTCCTTGAAAACCACCCCCGGGCGCGGATGGTCGGACACGTCCGTGATCCGCTCCAGCAGAAGTGTGCGGATTTTGTCGTCGATTTCCTCGATGGAGGCCATGGCGGAGATATTTCCCTCGGTCGGCGGGGTCGCAGTGGAATTCGGAGAAGCCGCCCGAATGCGGCCCTGCCAATCATGGAGCACGGCCGCGCGCGCCCGTAGGTGCACCATCGGCCGGTCCGATCGACCGGCTCCGGCGGGCGCACCGCCGACCTGTCCGAGTGTCCGCCCCGACCGGCCGCCCGGGCGGCCACCACCTTCGAATACTTGTCGCGCGTCCGGCGTGGCTGGCTAGATAGGACGGTGATCCAAGTCGGCGCGAGGCCGGCTGTCGATGCGTCGGAGAATCCGTTCCCGAAAGTCGTGGATTCGTCCGGCCAATTCATTGCAGGGGGGTTCGGAATTGACTGGCGAAATACCGATCGAGGTCGATCTCGGTGATATTCGATCGGCGGATCTCGATGCTCTCGTGAGCGGCCTTCACCCGGCCGACGACGAGAGCCGTCTCAGCTACAACCTGGCCCTGGTCCGGGAGCTCGGCCGACCGGAGCGGATCACCGCTCTGCTCAAGGACTACCTGAGCGACCCGGCCGCGCTGGCCCTGATCGCCGGCCGTTCCTACCGGCACGTCAACCACTTCGACAAGATCGTCCTGGTGGACACCGACAACGGCGGCTACCGGCTGACCCTTCACCTGTGGAGCCCGCCCTACAGCGAGAAGGAGCTCCACGACGAGCTGATCCACGACCACCGGTTCAGCTTCTGGTCGACCATCCTGACCGGTCGGCTGGTGTCGCAGAACTTCAGCAAGCAGGACTCGGCGGACGCCCTGAGCTTCCGTCAGTACCGGTACAGCCCGGAGAAGCTCGGTACCGCCTCCGTCGGAAACTTCTACGAGTTCATCGGCGACACCCCGCTCACCAGGACCGACGAGGCGGTGGAACTGCAGGGCAACGCCTACCACCTGGAGTACCACCGCATCCACCGGGTCGCCCTGCCGCTGGAAGCGATGGTCTGCACCCTGGTGCTGCGCGGGCCCCGGGAGCGGACCTTCTCCAACGTCTACAACACCGCCTATCCCTCCACGGACACCCAGAACGGCAACGTCATGTTCTCGGTGCCGGAGCTCACGGAGAAGCTGGACCGGCTGAAGGCCACGATCGAGCGCACCCGCGCCGATGCCTGATCCGGAAGGTCACGGGAGCGTGACCGCGTCGGGCACCGCCGCCGTCCGAAAGGTGGAGACGGTGCTCGACGAGTGGCTGGCCGTGCGCCGGTACACGCTCGACGTGCGGGGAGCCGACGGGGAGACCCGTCGGCTCCACCGGCTGAGCGTGGGCCGCGGCGACCGGGCCGCGGTGCTGCTGTGCGACCCGGACCGCGGGACGGTCCTGCTCACCCGGCAGCTCCGCCTTCCGGTGCTGGTCCACGGCGCACAAGCACCGTCGGGCGACGGACGGCTGATCGAGCTGCCGGGCGGGCTCACCGACGGCGCCGACCCGGCCGAGGCGGTCCGCCGGGAGGCGGAGGAGGAGACCGGCTACCGGGCCGGTGACCTCGCCCGACTGGCCACCGTGTACCCGGCTCCCCAGCTGAGCACCGAACGGCTGCACCTGTTCACCGGCGAGTACCGCGCCGACGACCGGCCCGGCCCGGGAGGCGGCGTCGCGGCCGAGGGCGAGGACATCGAGGTCCTCGAACTCCCCCTGACCGAGGCGGTCGACCGGCTGCTCCAGGAGCCGGCCGCCGACGCCAAGACACTGCTGCTCGTCCTGCTCGCGCACCACCGGCACACGCGTCCGGCCTGACCGGACGCCCGCCGCGCGCACCCACACCCACGACCGAGGACAAGGGGTCCGATGCAACCCTCCGCCCTGCCGAGTGACAAGGAACTTCAGGCGGTTCGCGAACAGCGCGAGCCCGACATTCAGGGGCGCAGCAAGCGGCTCTGGCTTCTGCCCGACGGCCTGTGCATGGTGGAGATGATCCCCAGCCTGCGGAGCTTCACCTACAGCCGCGACGAACTGGTCGAGGAGACCGGGCCGTTGCGGCTGGACTTCTACGAGCGGGCGGCCGCCCGCCTGGAGAAGGCCGGCATCCGCACCGCCTTCGTGCGCCGGCTGGGGCCGACCAGCTACCTGGCCGAGTACCACCCGGCCCCGCCCTTCGAGGTGATCGTCAAGAACCGCGCGGTCGGCTCCACCCTGGTGAAGTACCCCGGACTGTTCGAGGAGTTCGAGCCGCTGCCGAGGCCGGTGGTGAAGTTCGACTACCGGGTGGACCCGGAGGACCAGCCGATCGGGGAGGACTACCTGCGGGCGCTGGACCTGCCGGTGGACGAGTTCCGCCGGCTGGCGCTGGCGGTGAACACCTCGCTGATCGAGTGGCTCGACTCGGTGCAGGTGTGGGACTTCTGCGTGATCTTCGGCCTGGACGGGGGACAGCCCGTCCTCATCTCGGAGATCTCGCCGGACTGCATGCGGCTGCGGCACGCCGACGGCGCCTCCCTCGACAAGGACCTCTTCCGCCGCGGTGCGTCCGCCGAGGAGATCACCACCGCGTGGCGGAGGCTGCTGGATGAACTCGCCTGAGCAGCCCGCCAGTGACCGGGTCGCCCTGGTCACCGGCGCCAACCGGGGCACCGGACTGGCGATCGCCGCGGAACTGCACGGCCGCGGCTACCGGGTGGTGGCCCTCAACCGGACCCCGGCGGGCCAGGACTGGCTGTCCGAGGTGATCTGCGACCTGGCGGATCCGGCCGCGCTGGAGCGGGCGGTGGCCGAGGTGCTCGAACGGCACGGACGGCTGGACGTCTGCGTCGCGAACGCCGTGGCCCGCCGGATCGCCACCGTCGGGGAACTCTCCGCCGAGGACTGGGACGAGTCCGTCGCGGTGAACCTCACCTCGGTGTTCCGGCTGGTGCAGGCCACCCTCCCGGCGATGCGCGCCAGTTCGGGGAGCTACGTGGTGATGGGATCGCACGCCGGCACCCGCTACTTCGAGGGCGGGTTCGCCTACGCAGCGACCAAGGGCGCGCTCAAGGCCCTGGTGGAGACCCTGCTGCTGGAGGAGCGGCCGAACGGGGTGCGGACCACGCTGCTCAGCCCCGGTGCGATCGCCAACCGGGCGGCCGACGACACGCCGCAGAAGATGACCACCGAGTCGGTGGCCCGCTGCGTCGGCTACCTGGTGCAGGACCAGCCGGCCGACCTGGTCTACGGCGAGGCCGAGATCCGCCCCGCCCGGCTGGGCGAGCCGCAGGTGGCAGGCCTGGACCGACTGCAGTACGTGTGATCACGCCTACGAGGAGCCGGTGTTGACGCGAACCCTGATCTCCGACACGGCGTTCCACCTGGAGCGCGGCTCGGGCCCCGCCGGCCGGGTGCTGGTGGTCGGGGACGACACCGGCACCTCGCGGGCGGGCGCGAGCGCCCAGGGTGTGGCCGTCAGACCCCGGATGCCGCTGCTGACCGACGTGATCCGGGCCTATCCGGCCCGCCCGGCCCGCCTGGTGGTCGCGGCGGACCTGAACGCAGGGAGCGCCTCCTTCCTCGGCCACCTGCGGGCCCTGGCACCGGAACTCGACCTGGCCGCGGTGGTCACCACCGCCGAGGCGGCGGACTCCTCGGTGCGCAGCGCGATCGGCAAGGACGTCGCGCTGCTGGTGCCCGAGCGGACCTCGGACATCGGCCGCGCGGCGGTCGAGTACGCCGGCCGCGCGGCCCGCCGCACCGCCGACCCCGTGATCGTCCAGGGCCCGGTCGGCCAGGCGGTGACGGGACGCGAGAGCGGCCTTCCCGGTGAAGGACTGCGCGGCGTGGTCGAGGGCGCGTCACCCGGCGACGGCCGCCACCGCTGGGCGGCCGGGCGCCGCCCGGAGCTCCCCGTCTACCGCACCGCCGGCAGTCCGCTCGGGGCGCTGGTGAGCCGGCCCGCCGGGGTGTCGATGGCACACGGCCTGGAGTCGGTGCTGCGCCGCCGGCTGGCCCGGACGGTGGCGAAGTCCCGGGTGGTCCTGGTCGGGTACGAGGGAGCGGCGCCGTCCGCGGCCGCGACGCTGCACAGCCTGGGCGCCCTGGTGGGGGTGCACGACCCCGACCCGATCCGGGCCTGCGCGGCCGCCATCGCCGGCCACCGCACCCTCGGCTACCACGAGGCCCTGCAGTGGGCGGACGTGGTGGTCGACCTGACCGGTGAGCTGCTGCGCGACGAGACCGCCCTGAACGGGCTGAAGGACGACAGCGTGGTCCTCACGCCGGAGCCGCAGTGGTGCACCGTGCCGCCCGGACCGCTGCCGGGTCTCGCGATCACCGAGACCTACGAGGGGCTGACCCTCTGCCGGACGGCACAGGGGTCGCTGCACCTGCTCTCCGGGCTGTGCGGTTCGCACGACGGCGGGGAACTCCCCGGGCCGCTGCACGACCTGGTGAGCGCCGAACTCTACCTGTGCGTGCGGGAGTTGGCCGCAAGACCGCACCAGCGGGGCTTCCATCACCTGGGAGCCCCGGAGTGTGCGGACCTGGCGCATCGTTGGTACCAGATCTATGGGGTGGTGTGGTGAACGGCTCGGTGTCCGAGGCGGTCGAGGTCGAATGGGAGCCGGGGCGCGGCCGGCTGCGGGTGCGGGTCGGCGGGCCGCGGGTGCGGCCCGGAACCGACCAGCCGTCACCCGCGGAGTTCGTCGCGCCGGTGGTGCTGGTCCTCTCGGAGGACAGCACCCCGCTCGACGTGGAGGTCCGCGGACTCCCGGCGGAGGCCGTCCGGCGGCTGTCCCCGTACAGCGCGGTGCGGCACCGGGCCCCGGCCAGTGACGTCGTGTCACTGGACTACGAGGCCGGCTGGCTCTGGGTCCGGCTGGCCGAGGGCACGGCCGCCCGGCGCCTGCACGCAACGGCCACCGTCCGGCTGGCGCCCGGGGAACGGTTCGGCGGGATCGACCTGGACCTCCGGCCGGGCACGGCCACGGCGAACTGAGACGAGAGCCGGTCAATGACGCACGCCTACCGGGACTGCCTGGGCAGCCCGCACGCCAAGTACCTCTTCGCCACCAACCTGCTCGGCCGCCTGCCCAACGGCATGGCCCCGCTCGGCATCGCCATCTTCCTGCGCTCGCGCCACTTCGACTTCGGCACGGTCGGTTTGATCACGGCGCTGTACGGCCTCTCCATGGCCGTCGGCGGACCAGTGCTCGGGCGCGCGGTGGACCGGTTCGGCCAGCCGCTGGTCCTGGTGCCCAGCGCGATCGGCTCCGCCGCGGGCCTGCTCTGGCTGATGGCGTCGGACGGCCGGAGCGCGGTGGCGGCGGCCGCCGCCGTCTGCGCGGCCGGCCTGCTCTCACCGCCGTTGGAGCCCTGTCTGCGCACGCTGTGGCCGAGCCTGCTGGCCGACCCCCGGGCGATCTCGGCGGCCTTCGCGCTGGACGCCTCGCTCCAGGAGGTGGTGTTCGTCAGCGGGCCGCTCCTGGTGGTGCTGATCTCGGCCGTGCTCTCGTCCGCGGCAGTGCTGCCGGTGACCGCGCTGGCGATGCTGGCCGGCACGGCGGGCTACGTGCTGCCCGCACCGGTGCACCGCTGGCGTGCGGAGCCCCGCCGTCCCGACTGGGCGGGGCCGCTGCGCTCCTCGGTGCTGCGGCGGCTGCTGCTCACCCTGGGCTGCGTCGGGATCGGACTCGGGGCGCTCAACATCGCGACGGTCGCCTACCAGGAACATGTCGGCCGGTCCGGCCTCTCCGGTGTCCTGCTCGGCGCGAACGCGCTGGGTGCCCTGATCGGGGGCCTGGTGTACGGCGCCCGGAGCTGGCCGCTGTCGGTGCCGCGCCGGCTAATGCTGCTGCTGGCCGCCTCGGCGGTCTGCTACCTGCCCCTGGTGGCGCAGGCGTCCCCGCTGCCCACCACCGTCCTGGTCTTCTGCGCCGGACTGTTCCTCGCCCCGATCCTGACCTGCGGGTTCTCCATCATCGGCGAGGTGGCTCCGCGGGGCACCGCCACCGAGGCCTTCGCCTGGATGGTGACGGCGGTGCTCACCGGGAACGCGGCCGGCTCCTCGCTGGCCGGACTGACGCAGCAGCAGGTCGCCCTGTGGGCCGTGCTTCTCATCCCCGGCCTCGCCATGCTCGTCGCCACGCTGGCGGCGACCACGGTGGGGCGCGGGCCGACCGTACCGACCGACACCGCCGCATTGGAAGTGATGAACCGATGAACCGCCTGGTGATCGTCAGCGACCTGGACGGCACCCTCCTCGACCCCGCCGGCCGGATCACCCCCCGGACCCACGCCGCCGTGCGGGCGGCCACCGAGGAGGGACACCTCTTCGTCGTCGCGACCGGCCGCCCGGTGCGGGACGTCCGCCCCATCGCCGAGGCGCTGGGACACCGCTCCATCGCGGTCTGCGGCAACGGCTCGATCTCCTACGACTTCGCCCGCGACGAGGTGGTGGACTACCGCCCGCTGTCCCGGGCGGCGGCGGCGCAGGCGCTGACCGAGATCCGCCGGGCGCTGCCCGAGGCCGCGTTCGGCGCCGAACGCCGGCTCGAACTGGTCCTGGAGGACGGATTCGACCTGGACCCCGCCCTCTGCGGGGAGGCGGTGCGCGGCGCCCGGCTGGAGCAGGTCCTGGACGACCGGGGCTTCGGCAAGCTCATCGTCCAGGCACCCGGAACCGCCCACGACTACTACCGGACGGTGCGCGAGCTGCTGCCGGGCGACTTCGAGGTGACGGTCTCCACCTCGGCGTTCTGCGAGGTCACCCGGGCGGGGGTGGACAAGGCGACGGCCCTGACCCGGCTGGTGCGCCGGCTCGGCGTCGAGCACTGGGAGACCGTCGCCTTCGGCGACATGCCCAACGACCTGCCCATGCTCGCCTGGGCGGGCACCGCCGTCGCGGTCGCCAACGCCCACCCGGATGTGCTGGCCGCCGTCGGCCAGGTGACCGCCGCCAACAGCGACGACGGTGTGGCCCGCCATCTCGAACGCCTGACCGTGACCGAGACCCCTCCGCTGACGAAAGGTCGAACTTCCATGGACGTGGCTCTGCTCGGGACCCGACGGGGTGCCACGCACGCGCGGTGGCTCGTCGGCGCCCCCGACCTCCACCTGACCGCGGTCGCCTGCGCCGGTGACCAGGAGTCGGCGCGGCGGCTCGCCACCGCGCTGGCCCCCGCCGCCGCGGTGACCGACGACGCGCTCGGCCTGCTCGCGACCCGCGAGTCGGGACTCGTCGTGGTCGCCGCGCCCACGGACACCCACGACGAGCTGATCGAGGTGGCCCTGGAGCGCGGCCTGAGCGTGCTGTGCGAGGTGCCGCTCGCGCCGAGCGCCGAGCGGGCCCGCAAGCTCGCCGAGCGCGCCGCGGCCACCGGCGGCGACGCCTTCGTCTCCTTCCAGTGGCGGGAGAACGCCGCCGTCCGGGACCTTCGCGACGCGCTGACGGACCGTCGGCTGGGCGAACTGCTCACCCTGGAGATCGACTTCCACGACGACTCGCAGGCCACCCCGGCGACCGCCTCCCCGTGGCGCCAGCGCCAGGAACTGGCCGGCGGCGGCGCGCTGGCCGAGCTCGGGACCCACGCGTTCGACCTGCTGCGTTTCACCACCGGGGCCGTTGACTGGGCGGTCGAATGGGGCTGGACCGAGCAGCTCCACGCGCAGCGCATCGGTACCCATGGTCCGGTGCCCACCGACGTCGACGACCTCGCCCAGTGCTGGCTGCGGGCGTCCGCCACCCGCGCCCGGGTGGCGGTGTCCCGGATCAGCGCCGGTCACCGCCGGCTCGAACTCTTCGCCCTGGGCAGCCTCGGCAGCGCCCGCCTGGTGGCCGACCCCAGCGACGGCTCGGCCGTCCTCACCTTCCGCGGCGGCTCACGCACCGCCCAGCAGACCTACGCCCCCACCACGATGAGCCCCTACCCGCGCCTCGCCGGCACCCCCGGTGCCCGGGCCGACCTGGCGACCTTCGAGGACGGGCTGGCGGCCGCCGAACTCGTCGAACAGGCCGTGCGGGCGAGCAGGCAGCCGGCCGGCCGCGCCACCTCGGGGGAGTAGCCGTGTCGCCGAGAACCGTGGACGTCGCGCACATCCTGATCGCCCTGGTCGCCCTGCTGGGCGCGGCACACATCGGCGGGTACCTCTTCCACGCGATCCGGCAGCCGCCGGTGATCGGAGAGATCCTGGGCGGCCTGTGCCTGGGGCCGACCGTCCTGGGACAGCTGGCTCCCGGGGCGCAGAAGTGGCTCTTCCCGTCCGGCGGCCCGACGCCCGCCGTCCTTGGCGCGCTGTACCACCTCGGGCTGCTCCTCCTGGTCTATCTGACGGGCACGGAGATGCGGGGGCGACGGGCCAGGACCGAGCGCCGGACGGTGCTCTCGGTGGCGGTGTCCGGCCTGGTCCTGCCCTTTCTGTTCGGGCTGCTGGTCGCCATGGCGGTCGATCTGAACGGCCTGGCCGGCCCGCACGGCTCGTCCGCCACACTGGCCCTGATCTTCGGAATGGCCGTGGCCATCACGAGCATTCCGGTGATTTCCAGAATCATGATGGATCTGGGCGTCATCGACACCGCGTTCGCCCGCATCGTTCTCGCCGTGGCGGTGGTGGAAGACATTCTTCTCTACGTGGTCCTGGCCGTCACGCTCGGCCTGGCGCAGGCCCGGACGGGAGATTCCTACGGCCTGCCGAAGGCCCTCGGAATCGACACCATCGGGGAATCCATCGCATATTTCACGCTCGCCCCACTGGTCTTTATGCTACTGTTTGCCTGGCGCGGTCGAATATGGTTCGAAAAGCTGGCCGCCACGCGTTTCAATATGATCGAGGGCCGCGCCCCCGCGGCTTTCCGCATGATCCTGGTCTTCGTGATGTGCGTCGCCGCCATCGGCCTGGGGATCGACCCCGTGTTCGGGGCGCTGATGGCCGGGCTCTGCGCCGCCGTCCCGTCCCGGAAGGGCACGACCCCGGCGTCGGCGGGGGGCGAGGAGCCCGGGGCGGCGCTCAAGGAAATGACGCTGGCGTTCTTCGTCCCGGTGTATTTCGCGGTCGTGGGGCTCCGGCTCGATCTCGCCCGCCACCTCGACGTGGTGTTCTTCTGTTGGTTCCTCGCCTTCGCCTGCGTCGTCAAGTCGATCAGCGTCTGGCTGGGTGCGAGGCTCGCCGGGCAGGACAACTCCTCGGCGGCCAACATCGCGATCGCCATGAATGCGCGGGGCGGCCCGGGGATTGTCCTCGCCTCGACCTCCTTCGCCGCCGGGGTGATCAACGAGAACCTCTTCACCGCGCTCGTCCTGCTCTCCCTGGTCACCTCGCAGGCGGCGGGAGCATGGCTCGGAAGAATCGTTCGGCGGGGTCTTCCGCTGACCGTCCCGGAAAAGCCCGGGGCGCCGGAGGCCGAAGAAACGGAGGGCGCCGCCAGAATTCCCGCATGACTTGGACACAGCAGTTCCAGACGACTCCATGGGGCATTTGATGAGTGAAATTGACGGCGCCGAGATAGGCGTCATCGGCGGATCGGGCTTCTACTCCCTCCTCGACGGCATCACCGAGGTGGCGGTCGACACCCCGTACGGCGCGCCGAGCGACAAGCTGCTGCTCGGGGAGGTGGCCGGCCGGCGGGTGGCCTTCCTGCCGCGCCACGGGCGCGGCCACTCGCTCCCCCCGCACCGGATCAACTACCGCGCCAACCTCTGGGCGCTCCGGTCGGTGGGCGTGCGCCAGGTGATCGCCCCCTGCGCCACCGGCGGACTGCGCCCCGAGTTCGGACCCGGGACCCTGGTGGTGCCCGACCAACTGGTGGACCGCACGTACGGGCGCGAGCAGACCTTCTACGACGGCGAGCCGCGGGCCGACGGCCTGCGCCCCAACGTCGTCCACATCCCGCTCGCCGACCCGTACTGCCCCGACGGCCGGCGGCAGGCCGTGGCCGTCGCCGGCCGGGCCGGCTGGGAGCCGCAGGACGGCGGGACCCTGGTCGTCATTCAGGGGCCCCGGTTCTCGACCCGCGCCGAATCGCGCTGGCACGCGGCCCAGGGCTGGTCGGTGGTCGGCATGACCGGCTACCCCGAGGCGGCCCTCGCCCGCGAACTCGGCCTCTGCTACACGTCCATCGCGATGGTCACCGACCTCGACGCGGGCGTGGAGGTCGGTGAAGGGGTCACCCACGAGGAGGTCCTCAAGGTCTTCTCGGAGAACATCGAACGCCTGCGCACCGTCATCCTCGACCTGGTGACCGAGCTCCCCGCCGAGCGGAACTGCCTCTGCAGCAAGGCCCTCGACGGTGTGGACACCGGCCTGCCGCTCCCCTGATCCGAAGGCACCTCAGAAAGCACCTCTGAAGGCACATCCGAAGGCACCGGCTTCCCACCCACCATGACACCTCCCCGGGAGACCGGGGGGACGAGCGAAGGAAGTGACACCGTGACCACCACGCCCAAGATGCCGGAGAACGAGGCCGTCTACACCAAGAAGGGCGACTTCGTGGTGTTCAACCAGCTCGCCCTGAAGATCGAGATGGACGCCGTCTCCAACGAGGACTACTACGCCTGGCTGGACGACATGGCCGCGACCATCGGCGACCTGGTGCCGGGCGCCCAGATCGCCGAGAAGGAGAACGCGCGGGTCACCCCGCCGCTCAACACGGCGATCTACTACGACACCGAGGACTTCCGCATCCTGAACACCGGTGCGCTGCTGCGGACTTCCTGCAACAAGATCACCCACGCCTTCTGCGCCTTCAAGGCCGCACAGGACGAGAACCACGTCCGCAAGGACCACCGCTACGTCTTCGACGGCGAGGAGAAGCGCACCATCCAGGCCGCCCCCGACTCGCCCGAGGCCGTGGCCGTCGTCAAGCGGCTGCTCGCCCGCACCGACATCGAGCACCCCGGCCGGCACCTGGAGGAGAACTACGGCATCCCGCCCCAGGAGCTGTTCCCGGCCCTGAAGCTGGACGACTACCGCTACACGTTCTTCGTCTGGCTCGACAAGCGCGACGCGCTCCGGTGCAGCATCGACCGGGCGTTCGTCAGCAACCTCCGCCTTCCGGAGGCCGAGCGCGAGGTCAAGCCGGTCAGCGAGGTCGAGCTGGCGATCTACCCGCGGATCGACCCCGAGGTGGCCAAGGACCCGCGGGTGGTCGAGCTGATCAAGACCCTGTCCGAGAACCTCTGCAAGCGGTTCGACACCCGGGTGACCGCGGACATCAAGTACCAGCGCTCGGCCAAGGCCCTGGGCATGGGCAACCGCTGAGCCGACGACAGCGGGCGGACGGCGGGCGGATGGCGAGCAGACCGAGCGGACGGAGAGGCGATATGAAGATCTACCTGGCCCGGCACGGGCAGTCGACCTGGCAGCTCGATCCGAGCGACGACCTGGACACCCCGCTCAGCGACACCGGGCACCGGCAGGCACAGCTGCTCGCCGCCTGGCTCGCCGACCACCCGGCCCTCGACCACAAGGGCCGGCTGGAGGTCGCCGCCCTCCGCACCAGCCCGCTGAAGCGCGCGCAGGAGACGGCCGGCCACCTCTCCCGGGCACTGGACCTTCCGGTGGAGATCCAACCCACCCTGGCGGAGGCCCCGTTCCACGTGGTGGACGAGCTGCCGCGGGCACCGGCTCCGTTCGAGCCGGTGCCCGCCGGGTACCGGCTCTCCGAGCGCTACCTCCGGTTCCAGAAGCAGGCCGGGGAGGCGCTGGCCGAACTCGCGGAGCTGAGCGAACAGATCGACGGCCCGGTCCTGGCCGTCACCCACGGCGGGCTGATCAAGACCGTGCTGCGGGTGATCGCGCAGACCGATCTGACGTGCTTTCAGATCTACAACAGCGGTATCGTGGCGCTGGATTGGAAGAACGGGCGGTGGCGCCTGCTCCACCTCAATCTCTGGGACCACCTGCCGCCCGAGCTTCGAATGACCTGATCCATCCCGCCCCGCCCGGGGGCCGGGCCCGGCCATGGAACGGATGCATGAGCGACAGTCAGAAACCCACGGCCGCGGAGCTCGCCGAGCACTTCCGACTGAACCCCATGCCGCTGGAGGGCGGCCTCTTCCGCCGCACCTGGTCCGGCGCTCCGCAGCAGGACGGGCGGGCGGCCGGATCGGCGATCATGGTGCTGCTCTCGGCGGAGGACGGCACGTTCTCCGCCATGCACCGCCTCCCCGGCGACGAGGTCTGGCACCACTACCTGGGCGCGCCGGTCGAGATGGTCCTCCTGCACCCGGACGGCAGCGGTGACGTCGTGGTGCTCGGGCCGGACGTGCTGAACGGCCAGCAGGTCCAGCTGATCGTCCCGGGCGGCACCTGGATGGGCGGATCGGTGGCCCCGGGCGGCGACTGGTCGCTGTTCGGCTGCACGATGGCGCCCGGGTTCGTCGCCACCGACTACGAGGGCGGGGAGGCCGACGAGCTCTGCGCCCGGTATCCGCGGCTGGCCGACCGGATCCGGGCGCTCTGCCGCCCGGGCCAGCCGCTGCGTCATCCCGCGGATGCCTCGCCGGACCTCCTCGTCGGCGGATCAGAGGACCTCGTCAACGACGGACCGGAAGGCTGAGCCCGTGGCAGATTCCCTTCGGCTTCCCGACCTGAGCGGTCAGGTCGCCCTGGTGACCGGCGCCGGGGGCGGGATCGGCCGGGCCATCGCCCGGCAGTTCGCCCTCGCGGGGGCGAAGGTCGTGGTGCACTACCGCACGGCGGCGGGCGCCGCCGAAGCCGTCGTGCGGGCGATCGAGGACGAGGGCGGCGCGGCGTTCGCCGTCGGTGCCGACCTGGGCCAGGAGGGCGAGTGCCGGCGCCTGGTGCAGGCCGCGGTCGAGCGCTTCGGCCGACTGGACGCCCTGGTCAACAACGCGGGGCTGCAACCCACCCAGGATCTGGCCGGGATGGAACTCGCCGACTGGCGGGCCGTGGTGGACACCAATCTGAGCAGCGTCTTCTCCTGCACCCAGGCGGCTGCCGCCGTCATGCGCGGACAGGGCGGGGGGTCGGTCACCCACATCGCGTCCATCGAGGGCACCCAGCCGGCGCTTCGGCACGCGCACTACGCCTCGTCCAAGGCGGCGATCATCATGCACGCCCGGGCGGCCGCACTGGAGTACGGCGCGGCGGGAGTGCGCGTGAACAGCGTCTCGCCCGGGCTGATCGACCGGGACGGCCTCGCCGAGAACTGGCCCGAGGGCGTGGAACGTTGGCAGCGGGCCGTACCGCTGGGGCGGCTCGGCCGGGCGAGCGACGTGGCCAACGCCTGCGTCTTCCTCGCCTCACCGCTCGCCGAGTGGATCAGCGGGCACAACCTGGTGGTCGACGGCGGAGTCTCGGCTCGTCCCACCTGGTAGTCGCACGCGTGGACGATCGGCAGCGGCCACCAGGCGGGACGGGCGGAACTCAGCGCGGGACGGGCGAGCTCGCGGCGGGATCAGGTTGCCGAGACGATGCCGAGGTCGACGGCGGCCAGGGCCATCTCGGTCCGGTTGCTGCAGTCGAACTTCACCAGCAGGTTGGAGACATGGCGCTTCGCGCCGTGGATCGAGATCCCGAGCGAACTGGCGATCTGCTGGTTCCCCTGCCCCTGCGCCAGCAGGGTGAGGACCGCGCGTTCGCGTTCGGTCAGCCGGCCGGGGCTGCGGAGGTTTCCGGTCCGGCCGCGTTGGGCGATCAGTTCCCGGGCCATCGAAGCGGGCAGCGGCATCTCGCCCCTGAGCAGCTTCTCGAAGGTGTTCTGCAGGTCGGCCACCGTGAGGTCGAAGCCGAGGAGGTAGCCGTCCGCCGGTTGTGCGGTGGCCTGGATCAGGCGTGCGCGCTGCTCGTTGGGGAGGGTGATCAGGAGCTTGGTTCGGCTGCGGAGGTGCGGCAGGACCGGCCCGAGGCAGTCCACCCGGGAGTTCAACGGCAGGACGCACACGTCGAACTGCTCGTTCTCCGAAAGGTGTTGTGCCTCGTCCGCCCTGCGCAGCACCTTGGCCCGGCCGATCGCCGGGACCTGGCCCAGCAGGGTGGGCAGCCCGTAGTAGGAGATGTCGTCGTGCGCGAGCCAGAGGACCGACAGGCCGCCGGCGCGGGGGGCGCTCTGGCCTGTCGTGTTCAGCCCGGGCTGGACGTTCTGTGGTGTTGGGTAAGACACGTGTCCCTCATCGTCCTGGGGGTGACCAAGCGCTTTCCGGTGAGGTGCACTTGATGGACGCCGACTGACTGTTGGCCGGTGGTTCAGCAGGGCGACTTGCCCGCGCGCTGCCGGTCGGGCTGGCGTGCGGTGGCCGGGAGCATGCGTCACCGAGGTGCGCACACGCGCCGACTGGCAGGGGCTCACGGCGAACGGCGAGGATCACTGCGACAGTGGCGCGGGCAGGTGGACCGGAAGAACCGTCCTGTCACACCCACCACTGCCACATCCCCCGGCGTGTCCTCGTCAAACACCCACCCTGTGACGATCGTTACACTATCCGTTAATCCGCGCAAGTGTGGCACAGAATCCACACGCGACTCCTGGCAACCCATCCGGCTCAGCCGCTGAAGGCCCCGGCTGCTGTCGGATAGTCGAACAACTCCGGCTTGCTGAACCAGAGTTCGATCTCCTGCTCGGCCTCGGCCCGGTTGGCCGAGGCGTGGACGAGGTTGGCGACGCCCTTGCCGGTGGCGAGCGTCGCGGCCGGGCTGTGGTGCGAGAAGTCGCCCCGGATGGTGCCCGGGGCCGCCTCGCTCGGAAACGCGTGGCCCAGCATTTTCCGCATGGTCGCCACCACGTCGAAGCCCTCGAGCGCCAGCGCGATCACCGGCCCCTGCTGCATGAACCTGGCCGTCATCGCGTAGACCTGATCCCCGTGCCGCTCCGCCAGGTCGAAGTAGTGGCGACGGCAGAGATCCGCGTCCATCCACCGCATCTTCGCCCCGACGATCCGCAGGCCGGCGTCCTCGAAGCGGGCGATGATCCGGCCCGCCAGTCCGCGGGCCAGCGTGTCCGGCTTGAGCAGCACCAGCGTTCGTTCGGTGCCGGGCACCGGAGCGCCCCCGCCGGTGCGGGGATCCGCGTCGCAGAGGTTCTGGTTGGCGTACGCGCGCTCGCCGGTGACCTCGCGCCCGAACCAGGCCGGCGGCACGAACTCCGCCGCCGCCCCGGTGTCCTCGAACTCGACCTCGACCGTCATCAGGCCCGCCAAGTGACCCTCGTACACGTCGAGCTGGGCGACGCCCTCCGGGAGGGTGACCAGGCTTCGCCGCTTGGCCACCCGGGCGCCGTCGGTGGCCGGCCAGAGCTCCGCGAACTGGGCTGCCGTCAGCGGGGATTCGTACTCGATCCGCTCAAGTCCGCTGCCCTGCTTGACGGTGACACTGAACTCCTCTCCCTGCTGCCGCACCCGAACCTCGCAGACGCCGCTCCCGCGCGCCAGATAGCCCTGCCGGACCGGCACGGGGTCGGCCGTCGCCGCCGGGTCGGGGAGGGAAGTGACCAGGAATTTCCGTTCGATCTCGATAGGCACTCGGCGATCCTCCGCCAGGGACGCGCCCCTCGAGTAGGTGCACCTTGAGGCCTGCACTTTCGAGCTGCCCGATGGTGCAGCTCTGATGGCGCACTTGTCCTCCCGGGCGGGGCGGCGAAGCATGGCACACACCGTTCCGGCATCCGGAAGGGTGACAGCTGGCAGGGAGGGGCTGTGCGACCGCTGGAACCGACCGCCGAGGACGCCGGTCGCCCGAACGCCTGGACCACCTCGCCGGCCACCCGCCTCACCATCTCCTTCCCCGACGGAACCCTCTGGCGGCACACCCCGCTCAGCCACGAGATCATTCGGCGCGCCAAACAGGCCGGAATCGCATACGCCCACGCCACCCGGGCGATCGAAGGCATCGGCCCCGACGGGCGCATCCACAGCACGCGGATCCTGAGCCTGACCGACGCCGTACCGATCGTCGTCACCGTCATCGACAGCCCGGCCGGGATCGAACGCTTCCTCGACCAGCTGGCGGAGATCAGCGGCAGGGCGACCGTGGTGATGGATCAGGTGCACCTCGTCGGCTTCCACACCGCGGCCGATGCGCCCGGCCACCACCGCTCACGCCACGCGCTGCCCGCTCCGGGCGGCGACCAGGACTGAAGCGGCGCAGGCCCGCCGCCCCGATCCGGGCGGAGGGCCTGCGGCCTGCCTGGTCACTGCGGGTTCACCGCGAGGTCACTGCGGGGCGAGGCGCTGGGCCAGGGCGGTGATATCGGCGGCCGAGTGCTTCTGGAGCGAGCCGCCGTAAGTGACCCGGGCGGCGCCGAGCGCGCCGAGCTGGGCCGGAGTGGTGGTGTCGAGATGGCAGAGCGCGTTCAGCGGGGCCCCGATGCCGGCGGCCAGATCGGGGATGGCGGACTCGGGGGCGAGGATCGGGTAGATCACGTCCGCACCCGCGTCGAGGTAGAGGGCGGCGCGCTCGACGGCGGACTCGACCGCGTGGTCGCCGAACAGGAAGGTGTCCACCCGGGCGTTCAGCACCAGACGGTCGCCGGCGGCGGAGCGCACCTCGGCGAGCCAACCGGCATGCTGCGCCGGGTCCTTGAGCTGCCCGGTGGCGGCGGTGGAGTCCTCCAGGTTGCAGCCGATCACCCCGGCCTCCAGCAGGCGCTCGACGATCTCGGCGGGGGAGAGACCGTAGCCGGCCTCGATGTCGGCGGTCACCGGGACGCCGACCGAGCGGGTGATCCGCTTCAGCGCGGCGAACATCTCGTCGGCGGGGGTGTCCTCGCCGTCCCGGTAGCCGAGCGCGGCGGCGACGGCCGAGCTGGACGTCGCCAGCGCGGTGAAACCGGCGTCCGCGAACGCCCGTGCGCTGACCGCGTCCCAGACGTTGGGAAGGACCAGCGGGTCTGCGGGCTCGGTGCGGTCGTGCAGGGCCAGGAACTCTCCGGCGGTCATGGTGACGGTCATCGGGCGGTCTCCTTCTGCTCGTGGGTGCGGGGGCTACGCCGGTCAGTCGAAGTTGAGCGATCCGGTGCGGGTGCGCTTCAGCTCGAAGAAGTCCGGGAAGCCGGCCAAGGTCCGGGCGGCGTCGAACAGGGCGGCGGCCTGCTCGCCGCGCGGGATCGAGTTCAGCACCGGCCCGAAGAAGGCCACCCCGTCGATGTGGATGGTCGGGGTGCCGACGTCCTCGCCGACCGGGTCCATGCCCTCGTGGTGGCTCTTGCGCAGCGCCTCGTCCCACTGGTCGGTCCCGGCGGCGCCGAGCAGCTCCGCGGGCAGGCCGACCTCGGCGAGGGCCTCGGCGGCGACAGCGGGGAAGTCCTTGTTCCCGCCGTTGTGGATGCGGGTGCCCAGGGCCGTGTACAGCGGCGCCAGCACCTCCTCGCCGTGCTGCGCCGCGGCGGCGGTGCAGATCCGGGTGAGGGCGAGCGAGTTGTCCACCAACTCGCGGTACCAGTCCGGGAGTTCACGGCCCTCGTTCAGCACGTACAGACTCATCACGCGGAACCTGAGGTCCAGCTCGCGGAGTTGCTGGACCTCCAGGATCCAGCGCGAGGTGATCCAGGCGAAGGGGCAGGCCGGGTCGAAGTAGAAGTCGACCTTCGCGGTCGGGGTGGTGCTGGGGGTCAACGCGGCGCCTCCGGTCTCGACTGCGGCGAAGGCCATCCCTGCGCCGGCAGACGGTGATTGACCAACGAAGCGTACGTCGGGCCGGGTTGACGCACCATCACGTTCCTCGCGCGGCGCGCGCTCCTCGGGGCGGGCGCCCGGAAACGGTGGTGGAGGTCCGGGAGGAAGGTGTCGAGGCCGGAGGGCCAGGCATGACGACGGCCCGCCGCGCCCTGAACTCCCGTGCGGTGGCGGGTGGTTCACGGCGGGGACGGGCCGGTCGGGCGTTTCGGTCGGGCGTTCCGGTCAGGTGGCGTGTCAGCCGCGGCGGGGTTCCCAGCGGAGCAGGCGGCGGGAGAGGGCGAAGGCGGCGGCCAGCCAGGCGGCGACCAGGAGCAGGGACGGGGCGGCGGACGTCCAGCCGTGCAGCAGGTCCAGTTCGGGCAGGGGGCCGCCGGTCCAGCTCTCCGTGCCGAACTCGCGGCCGAACCAGGCGGTGCGCAGTCCGCGGATCACCGGCGAGAGCGGGAGGGCGCTCGCCGGGCCGTGCAGCCAGTCGGGCAGGGCGGAGACCGGGGTGAACACGCCCGCCCCGAACATGCACAGCACCAGGACGGGGGTGGCGACCAGAGGTGCGGTCTCGGTGGTCGGGGTGAGCCCGGAGAGGGCCACCGCCAGGACCGAGAACAGCAGGTGGCCGACGAGCAGGGTGAGCAGCAGCAGCCCGGGGTCGGCCGGCGGCGGCGCGCCGAACCAGCCCACCGCGACGCCGCCCAGCACCAGCGCCTGGATCAGCACCACCACCGCGCCCGCGCCCAACTGCCCGGCGAAGACCGCGCTCGGCGGGCACTCGGTGCCGCGCAGCCGCTTGAGCACCAACTCCTCGCGGCGCGCCACCACACTGCCCAGCAGGTTGACGAACGAGGTCACCAGGGCCAGCCCGAGCAGCCCGACCGCCACGTACCCGGCGGCGTTCACCCCGCCGATCTGCTTCTCCCGCAGCGGCGCGGCCACCACCAGGTTGAGCAGCACCGGCAGCAGGAACCCGATGAAGGTGGACCGCCGGTTGCGCCAGAACACCTTCCAGGACAGGCCGAACTGGCCCTTGGCGTACGTGAACCAGCTCATCGGGACGCTCCCTCGGCGGCGGTGGCGGTGGCGGTGGCGGTGGCGGTGGCGGTGGCGGTGGCGGAGTGGGAGGCGGTGGAGGTGTGGTGGTGGGCGGCGGCCAGGTCGAGGAAGACGTCCTCCAGGGAGCTGGAGCGGACCTCCAGGCCGTCGAGCTCGATGCCCTGCGCGGCCGACCAGGCGTGCAGCGCGGCCAGCGCGGGCGCCGAGCGCGGGACCCGGTACGCGGCCCGGCCGTCCGCCAACGACGGGGCGGTGCCGAGGAGTTCGGGGAGGGCGGCAAGCGTGCGGCCGGGCGGCAACGGCAGGGTGATCAGGTCGCCGCGGCCGGACAGCACCTCGTCGACGGTGCCCGCGGCGGCGATCACGCCGCCGTCCATGATGGCCACCCGGTCGGCCAGCTGCTGGGCCTCCTCCAGGTAGTGGGTGGTCAGCACCACCGTGGTGCCGCCCGCCCGCAGTTCCTCGACCAGCCGCCAGGTGGCCCGGCGCGCCTCCGGGTCCATGCCGGTGGTCGGCTCGTCCAGGAACAGCAGCTCGGGGTCGTTCAGCACCGCCAGCGCCAGGTCCAGCCGGCGGCGCTCGCCGCCGGACAGCTGGCCGACCCGGGTGCCGGCCTTCGGCTCCAGCGCCACCCGGGCCAGCACCTCGGCGGTGGGCCGGGCCCGGCTGGTGAAGGTGCGCCAGCAGTCGATGGTCTCCCGCACCGTCAACTCCTTGAAGAATCCGCCCTCCTGGAGCATCGTGCCGGTGCGCCGGCGCACCCGGGTGCCCGCCGTGAACGGATCCAGGCCGAACACCCGGACCCGGCCGGAGGTCGGCGGGTGGTAGCCCTCCAGCACCTCCAGCGTGGTGGTCTTGCCCGCGCCGTTGGTGCCGAGCAGAGCGAACAGCTCACCGCGGGCGATGGAGAAGGAGATGCCGCGCACCGCCTCGTAGTCGCCGTAACTGCGCCGCAGATCCACGACCTCCACGGCCGGATAATTCTCGGAAAGAGGTGTCATGAATGCAGCGTGACGGGTGCGTGCGAGGATCTGCAAGTAGCGCATCATCGCAGGTCGGAGTATGTGCAAAATGTCATCTCGGGTAGTGACATTTACGCTCCCGGGAATCTGACATCTCCTACTGCACGGGTTTTCGGAACTCGGTCATAGTTGAGACATCGCCGAGAGCGGAGCCGGGGAAAGCGAAACCGGGAAAGCGAAAAGGCGAGAAAAGAACAGACCGAGGTGACCGACCCGAGAAGCGGGCCGGCGCCGCGAAACCGAGGGAGATTCCCATGGCCGAGAACCAGATCAACAAGGACGAGCAGTTCGACATCGAGGTCGAGGAGCTGGACACCGTCAACGGTGGCGTCTCCGTCTCCTCCCTGTTCTGCGCCGCCTGCCCGGTGTCGAGCTTCGGCTCGATCTCCAACTCCGCCGCCGAGGTCGCCGCCGAGTAATTCGGGTCCTGTGCGGGGGTGGTCCGCTCTCCGGCGGCCCACCCCCGCACCCCACCCGGCCCCAACCACCCAGTCCCACCGCCAGATTGAAGGAGAGCCGGGCCATGGACAGCCTCCGGCACGAGCTGACGCGGTTCATCCAGCAGCCCGCCGCTCAGCAGGACCCACCCGCGTTGTACCGCCGGCTGCTGACCGAGGCGCCCGTCCTGGACCTCGGCCCGCTGTACGTGGTCTCCGGGCACCAGGAGATCCTCACCGTCCTGATGAACCCCGGCAGCCACGTGGACCCGACCGCGGTCGGACTGCCCCGGGCGGGCAACACCGCCCTGCTCAAGGTGGTCAACCGGATGCTGCCGATGCGCGACGGCGCCGACCACACCCGGCTCAAGCGGCTCGCCACCGCCGCGTTCAGCCACCGCCGGCTGGAGCAGATGCGCGAGCGGATCGAGACCACCGCTGCCCGGCTGCTCGCCCCGCTGATCGCCTCCGGCTCCTTCGAGCTCGTCGCCGACCTGGCCGTCCCGCTGCCGGTCGCCGTCTCCTGCGCCATCCTCGACGTCCCCGACTCCGAGCACGACCGGATCACCGGCTGGGCCGCGCTGGTCGCCCGCTCCCTGCTTGCCGCCCCGCCCACGGCCGGGGGCTCGCAGGACACCGGCGGGGGCTCGCAGGACCCTGACGGGGAGGTCGAGTTCGCCGAATTCCGGTCCTACGTCGAGGAGTTGTGCGCGTCCCGGGCCGCCGACCCCGGCGAGGACCTGATCAGCCGGCTGACCGTCGCGCGCGGCGAGGGCCGGCTGGACAGCGAGGAACTGCTCGCCTTCGTGGTGATGCTGCTCGCCAACGGACTGGAGACACTCACCTCCGGACTCGCCCTCGCCGCCTGGGAGTTGATCCGCACGCCCGGCCTGGCCGCGCGCGTCCGCGCGGAACCCGCGCTCGCCGCCGCCGTGTTCGACGAGGCCCAGCGCCTCGGCAGCCCGGTGCGGGCCAGCGCGCGGGCCCTCACCCGCGAGGTCGTGCTCGGCAACACCGTCCTCCCGGCCGGCAGCGTCGCCATGCTGCTGTACGCCGCCGCCAACCGGGACCCGCGACGCTACGCCGACCCCAACCGCTTCGACCCGGACCGGCCCGAGCGCCAGCACCTCGCGTTCGGCCACGGCCCGCACCACTGCCTCGGCGCCCCGCTCTCGCTGATCGCGGGCGCGGCCGTGCTGCGCGGCCTCGCCGAGGCGGACGCCGTACGGGAGTTGAGCACCACCCTGACCGACGCCACCGCCCGCCGCCACGAACAGTTCGCCTTCGGCGGGGTGCGCGAGCTGCCGGTGGCCTGCCCGCCGCGGACCGAGCTTGCGGAGGTGGCGGCGTGAGCGCCGTGACGCAGCCCCGTACGGAGCAGGGGCCGCAGACCGCCGCCGTCGCCGCCGCGCGGGCCGCCGCCGTGCTGGAGCCCGGACTCGACCAGCCGGTGCGGCTGATCGGCGCCCGCCTGTGGCTGGCCGGTGCCGCGCTGGTGCTGGCCGTCGGGGCGGGCGCGGGCTGGGCGGTGTGGGGCACCCTCCCGAACACCCTGACCGTGCACGCGGTCGCCGCGCACGGCACCGCGCCGGTGCGGGTCTTTGCCGAGCACCCCGGCAGCCTGCTCGCCTTCCGGGTCCGCCCCGGCCAGCAGGTGACGTCCGGCCAGGTGCTGGCGCAGCTCGCCGGCCCGGACGGGACGAGCGAACTGACGGCCCCCGCCGCCGGCACGGTGAGCGCCCTGCTGGCCGCGCCCGGCGCCCAACTCGCGCCCGGCACACCCGTCCTGGCGCTGGACCGGGCCGACGCACCGGCCACCGTCCGGCTGCTGCTCACCGATCCGAAGGACGCGGCGAAGCTCGCCCCCGGCCGGCGCGTGCTGGTGCCGGTGCCCGGCGGGGGAACGGCCGACGCGGTCCTCGACCGGATCGACCCGCTCCCCGTCCGCGCCGACACCCTCGACGGCACCCTGCCCGTCGCCGTCCCCGGTCTGCCCACCGGCTCCGCCCCCGTCTGGGTGGCGTACGCCCACCTGCCGCAGGACCTCCCGTTGGCCGGCCCGCTGGCCCTGGACGTCCGGGTCGATCTCGGCAGCCGCCACCCGTACCAGGCCGTCCTCGGGAAGGAGGCCAAGCGATGAAGCCCACCGCGGCCGACACCGTGGAGCCGCCCACGACGGCGCAGCGCGACACCGGCGGCGCCGCGGCCCCCGGGCCGGCCGAACCGTCCAGGAAGTCGGCGGCCAAGCGCCGCCGCTACCTCCGCACGCCCGTCGTCCCGCAGATGGAGGAACAGGACTGCGGCGCCGCCTGCCTGGCCGTGGTGCTGGGGGCGTTCGGGCGGCGGGTGACCCTGAACGAGGCGTCCCGGGCCTGCGGGGTCAGCCGGGACGGGGTGAGCGCGGCCGCGGTCGCGCGGGCCGCCGGGCGGTACGGGCTGCTGGCCCGGGGGCGCCGGGTGGTGCGCCGGGACGACCGGCTGGCCGGTCTCGGGGAGGTGCCGGTGCCGTCGATGGTGCTGGTGACCGGACCGCACTTCGCGGTGTTCGAGGGCGTCAAGCGCGGCCGGGTGTACCTCAACGACCCGTCGCTGGGCTCCTATTCGGCCACCCCGGCGGAGTTCTGGGACTCCTTCGCGGGCATCGCCGTCGGCTTCGAACCCGGCCCGGACTTCGAACGCGGCGGCCGCCGCTTCCCGCTGCTGCGCGCCCTCGGCGCGCGCCTGCGGCCCTACGCCGGGCCGCTGCTGGCCGCCGTGCTGGTCGGCATGCTGATGACGGTGCCGGGCGTGGCGGGCGCGTTCCTGCTGCGCAGCTACCTCGCCGCGGTGGTGAACGGCGGCGCGTCCGGCTGGGCGGTGCCGCTCACCCTGGCCGGGCTGTCCGTCGCCGGGCTGGTACTGGCCGGCAACCGGCTGCGGTCCGCGCTGGTCAACCGGGTGCTGGAGGCGATGGCCGCCCGCAGCTCCGCCGCGTTCCTGTGGAAGATGCTCCGGCTGCCGGGCGCGTTCTTCCACCGCCGGCAGCTCGGCGGGCTGGTCACCCGGGTGCAGCTCAACGACGGCCTGGCGAACCTGCTGTCCTACCGGGTCGCGGGTGCGGCGTCCTCGCTGGCCGCCGCCGCCGTGCACCTGGGCGCGCTGCTCTGGCTGGCGCCGAAGCTCGCCGCGATCCCGGTCGCGGTGGCCGCACTGGACGCGCTCGCGCTGCGCTCCGCCGACCGGCGGCGCGGCGGCATGATCCACCGGCTGCACGCCGAAGGGCACAAGCGCGACGGGGTGGCGTTCGCCGGGGTGTCGGCGATCGAGACCGTCAAGGCGGAGGGCGCGGAGGACGCGCTGTTCCGGTCCTGGGCGGGCTGGCAGGCCCGGGCCGCGCACACCGGCCAGCGGGTCGCCGAGACCGTCCTGGTGCCGCTCTCGCTGCCCGGCGCGCTCAACTCGGCCGCCGCCGCCGTCGCCGTGGTCGCCGGAACGGCACTGCTGCTGGCCAGCTCGCTCACCTTCGGCACCCTGCTGGCGTTCCTGCTGCTGCTCAACGGGTTCCTCCTGCCGGTCTCCCAACTGGTCGGCATCGGAAGCGAATTCACTGTTGCCCGGGCGCAGAACGCGCTGCTGGAGGACATCGGGACCAGTGAGGTCGATCCGTACCTCGCGCCGGTGCTCGACAGCCCCGCCGAACCGGTCCGGCTGCGCGGCGAACTGGAGCTGCGCGACCTGGAGTTCGGCTACGACCCGAACCGGCCGCCCGCGCTCTCCGGCATCTCGCTGCGGATCGCCCCCGGCGAATGGGTCGCCGTGGTCGGCGGCTCCGGCAGCGGCAAGTCCACGCTGGCCCGGCTGGCCGCGGGCGTCCTGCGCCCCTGGAAGGGCGAGGTGCTGCTCGACGGGCGACCCCGCGACGACTGGCACCGGGGCATCGTCACCAGCCAAGTTGCCTACGTGGAACAGCAGTTGCGGCTCTTCGAGGGCACCGTCCGGGAGAACCTGACGCTCTGGGACCCGGCCGCCGACGAGGACGCCCTGCACCGGGCCCTCGCCGACGCGGAGGCTGCCGAACTCGTCCGCAGGCGCGGCGGGTTGGACGCCCGGATCGACGAGGACGCCCGCAACTGGTCCGGCGGCGAACGCCAACGCCTGGAGATCGCACGGGCGTTGGCGTTGGACCCGGCCCTGGTCGTGCTCGACGAGGCGACCAGCGCACTCGACGCGCACACCGAGGCCGCCGTCAACGAGCACCTGCGCCGCCGCGGCATCAGCTGCCTGGTGCTGGCCCACCGCCTCAGCACCATCCAGGCCGCCGATCGCGTCGTGGTCATCCAAGGCGGCCGCATCGTCCAGCAGGGCCCGCCCGCCGAGCTCGCCGAACAGCCCGGCCCGTACCGGGAGTTGCTGCGCGAGGCCGGCCGGAAGGCCGGGGCGGCCGAAGGTGCGGCGCCCGTGCCCGGCGAGAAGCCGGGGCGGAAAGCCGGCCCGAGCCCGAGCGGCGAGGCCGCCGCGCCACCGCGCAAGGCCCGGCCGCAGGCCGCGTCCACCACCGGAGCCCGCCGCGCCCGCCGAGCGGCCTCGGCCGAACCCGGCAGCGGCGCAGGCAAGCCGGCGCGCCGCACCACCACCACCCGCACTCCCGCCCGAACGGAGGGTCAGGCATGAGCAGCACCGTCACCGCACCCGCCGACGCCGCCCGCCGGGCCGGCGCACAGACCGCCGCGGCGGACACCGAGCGCGACCCGGCGGCCCGGGTCGACGCCACCGCGGCAGCCAACCGGACCGCACTCGCGGCCGCGTTGGCCGAACTGGGAACCGCCGCCACCACCGGCCCGCACACCCTCCCGCGCCGCGGCGACACCTCGCCGATCGCGCCGCGCCACCGCGCGGACCAGGCGCGGGAGGTGCTGCGGGCACTGGGAGTGGCCGTTCCCGAGGAGATCCCCGCCGCCGTGCGGGCCGCCGCCGATCCGGTCACCGCGCTGCTGCGCCGGGCCGGGGTGCGCTGGCGGCCCGTGACGCTGGACGGCGGGGACGAACGCGGCACGGCCGGACCGATGGTGGCGTTCGCCGCCGAGGACGGCCGGCCGATCGCCCTGATCCCCCGGGCCGGGCGGCACCGCCGCCTCGACCCGGGCTCCGCACGGGCCTCGGCCCGAGCGGATCGCGCACCAGCCCTTGGCCGCCAGGCGCTGCTGCTGTACCCGCCGTTGCCACCGGGTCGCCCGACCCCGGGAGCCCTGCTGCGTTTCGCCCTCGCCGTGCCCGGTGCCCGCCGGGACCTCGCGGTGCTGAGCGTGGCGGGGCTGGTCTCGGCGCTGCTCGGCCTGCTCGTCCCGCTGTCCACCGGAGTGCTGCTGCCCGGCCTGCTGCTGGCCGAACGGCACCCGGTGCGCTGGCTGGCCGTGCTGCTGGGCTCCGCGGTGGTGGCGTCCTGGCTGCTCACGCTGGTCCGCAACACCGCGGCCGTCCGGCTCACCAGCCGGGTGCAGCACGCGCTCGAACCCGCCGTCTGGGACCGGCTGCTGGCCCAGGACGCGCGGTTCTTCCGCGACTTCACCACGGGTGATCTGGTGCACCGGGCGAACGCGGTGGCGCAGGCCCGGCAGGCCCTCTCGGAGGTCCTGGTGGGAGCCGTCCTGGGGGCGGTGTTCGCCGTCACCGGTCTGACGGTGCTGCTGCTGGTGGACTGGCGGCTCGGCGGGCTGCTGCTGCTCGCCGTGCTGGCGGTGACGGCCGTGCTGCTGCTGCTCGGCCGTCGCCGCCAGGAGTTCGAGTCGCAGGTGTTCGAGGCGCACGGGCAGCTCCAAGGGGTGCTGTACGGGCTGCTGCTGGGCATCGACAAGATCCAGACCGCCGGACGGGAGATCCAGGCCTTCGCCCGCTGGGCGACCCCGTTCGCCGGACAGAAGCGCGCCGACGCCGCCGCGATGCGCTCCGACGCCACCGCCGGGGCGCTGACCACCGCGCTTCAGCCGCTGCTGCTGGCGGTGCTGCTGGCGGGGGCGACCTTCGGCCCGACCCCGGAGGCCGGGCACCTGGTCGCGGCGGGTGTGGCGGCCGGGCAGGTCGCCCTGGCGCTCGGCCAGCTCACCAGTGCGGCGGCCGGCGCGTTCGGCGTCGCCCCCGTGCTGGAGCGGCTGCGCCCGATCCTCGCCGAGCCGGCCGCCGCGGAGACCAACCGTTCCGGGCAGCTCGCCGACCCCGGCCGCCTGAAGGGCCGACTCGCCCTGGAGAACGTCACGTTCCGCTACCCGGGCAGCGCCCTGCCCACGCTCGACGGGGTGTCGCTGCACGCCGAGCCCGGCGAGTTCGTCGCCGTGGTCGGGCCGTCCGGGGCGGGCAAGTCCACCCTGATCCGGCTGCTGCTCGGCTTCGAGCAGCCCGAGTCCGGCGCGGTCCGCTACGACGGCCGCGAACTCGCCACGCTGGACGCCCGGTTGGTGCGCCGACAGGTCGGATCGGTGCTCCAGCACGGCCGGATGCTGCGCGGCTCGCTGCTGGAGAACCTGGCCGGCGCCGACCCCGACATCGACCAGGACCGGATCTGGCACGCCGCCGAACTGGCCGGAATCGCCGAGGAGTTGCGCGCCCTGCCGATGGGGCTCGGCACCCGGGTCGGCGAGGACGCGCAGGGCTTCTCCGGCGGCCAGGTGCAACGCCTGCTGCTGGCCCGCGCACTGGTCCGCGACCCCGCCGTGCTGCTGCTCGACGAAGCCACCTCCGCACTCGACAACGCCACCCAGCAGCGGGTCGCCGACGCCGTCGCCGGCCTCGACCGCACCCGCCTGGTGATCGCCCACCGACTGAGCACCATCCGCACCGCCGACCGGATCTGCGTGCTGGACCGGGGACGGGTGTCCGCCGAGGGCACCTACCGCGAACTGCTCGGCACCGACCCGCTGTTCACCCGACTCGCCCGCTTCCAGGAGATGTGAGATGTCGCTCGACGTGCAGACCTGGCTCCGCACCGCCAAAGGCCCCGGCCCCGCGGCCCCGGCCACCGCCCTGCTGCCCGACCTCCCCGGCGCCGACGAACGGCTGCGCGCCGTGATCGCCGCCGCCGCGAGCTTCGAGGAACGCGCCGCCGCCCGCGACGACGGACAGGCCCTGTTCGTCCCCGACCCGGCCGAGGACCGGCGCAGCCGCGCCGCCGCCGTGGAGACCTGGCTGCGCCGCGCCGCCGGCGACCAGCGCTCGGCCGGGGTACTGCTCGACCACCTCGCCGAGAGCGGCCGCCCGCTGGGCGAGGGCCTGCGCCGGGTCCGCCTCGCCGACCCCGCGAAGCTGCCCTCCTGGGCGTACCCGCTGGCCGTGTTCCTGCGCGCCCAGAGCGCCGGGTCCGCCACCGGCCCGGGCGCGATCGCCGCCGGGTTCGTGGCCGCCGCCGACGCGCTGCTGCCCGCCGGTGACGGCACGATCCTCGGCGTCCCCGTCACCGACAAGGGCCGCGCCGACGTGGTCGGCACCCTGACCGGCCGCCTGGTCGAGGTCGCCAACCTGACCCTCTGCCAGGAGTTCCAGCTCGCCACTGGCCGCCCCCGCGCCACCAGTTGGGACGCCGAGGGCGGCCCCGACGCCTCCACCGCGGGCTGGCTGGCCCGGCTGGAGCGGTTGCCCGCGCTGGCGTACCTGCTCGGCACCGTCTGCCGGCAGTGGCAGGAGATGTACACCGAGCTGTTCGCCCGCCTCGCCGCCGACCGCACCAGCCTGGTCGAGGAGATGTGGCACGGCGCCGACCCGGGCGCGCTGGACGCGGTGCACGGCGACGCGGGCGACCGGCACGCCCAGGGCCGCTCGGTGGCACTGCTGCGCTTCGAGTCCGGCGCGGGCGTGGTCTACAAGCCCAAGGACATGCGGCACGCCACCGCTTTCCTCGGCCTGGTCGAACGCCTCAACCGGGAACTCTCCCTGGACCTGCCGCTGCGCACCGTGCTGGTCCGCTCCGACCGCGGCGACGACGGCCACGGCGCCTCGCTCAGCACCGACTGCTCCGGCGACTACGGCTGGGAGCAGCTGGTCCCGTCCCGCGAGTGCGCCGACCCGGCGGGCTTCGCCCGGTTCTACCGCCGCCTCGGCATGACCATCCGCCTGGTGCAGCTGCTCGAAGGCCGCGACATGTGGGCGGACAACCTGCTCGCCGACGGCGAGCACCCCGTCCTGATCGACCTGGAGTGCCTGCTCTACCCGCGCGTCCAGAACCCCCCGGTGCTGAAGGAGGCCCAGCACGCGCTGCTGGACGAGCTGGAGACCACCGTGGTGCGCACCGCGATGGCCTTCCAGCCGTGGACGCCGGCCGGGCGCACCGACGCCCTCGACATCGGCTGCCTGTCCCGGGTCGGCAGCCTGGAGATCGTCCCCGGCGTGCCCGCGCTGCCCATCACCGCCTACCGTCCGGTGCACGACGGCCGGTCGGCCGACCCGTGGGAGTACACCGACGAGGTGGTCGAGGGCTACCGCGAGATGCACGCCGCGCTGTACCGGCTGCGCGCCGAACTCGCCGACCCAGCAGGGCCGTTGAGCGGGTTCCGGGGCGTCTGGGTGCGCTACATCTGGCGCCACACCTGGGACGGCTACAAGATCCTGCGAGCCTCCACCAGCCCGCTCGCACTGGACGACGGCGCCACCCGGGAGACCGTCATCGCCGGCGCGCTGCGCGGCGCCGTCACCGCCCGCTCCGGGGACACGGACCGCGGCGACCTGCTGGAGGTGGTGCTCGCCGAGCTCGACTCCTTCCGCACCCTGGACATTCCGTTCTTCCGCTCGCTGACCACCTCCTCCTCGGTGTTCACCGCCGACGGCCGGGAGATCCCCGGGCACTTCCGCTCCACCGGCTGGCAGCGCCTCCAGCAGCGGGTCGCCGAACTCGACGGCTTCGACCTGGACACCCAGGTCGCGGTGCTGTCGGGCTGCATCGACGCCGCCCGGGCCGGCACCGAGCAGCCGCCCGGGAAGCCGCTCCGGCCGCTGGCGGCGGCCGAACCGCCCACCCCCGGCGAGCTGCTCGCCGAGGCCGTCGCGGTCGGCGACCGGATCCTCGCCGCCCGGCGCGGCACCGGCTGGGTCGCCCAGGGCTGGTACCCGGGCACCGGCCTGCGGCAGGTCGAGGTGCTCGGCCCCGACCTGACCTCCGGCACCCTCGGCATCGGCCTCTTCCTCGCCGAACTCTGGTCCGCCACCGGCGAACCGCGCTTCCACCGGGCCGCGCACCACCTGCTCGCCGACGCCGCCGCGCTGATCGACCCGCAGGAGCCGAAGGCGTTCGTGTTCGCCGGCGACTCCCGGCTCGCCTCCGGTGCACCCGTCCCGGGCGGGTTCTTCGGCCCCGGTGCGATCATCCACGGCCTGGCCCGCGGCGGACTGCTGCTCGGCGAGACGGACTTCCTCACCGCCGCCCAGGCCCTGGTGCCCGGCGCACTGTCGGTCGCCGAGTCCGCGTCCAACCGGCCCGGCCGCCCGGTGAAGGTCCCGCACGGCGACCTGCCGCTCGGCACCGCAGGCCTGCTGCTCAACCTGCTCCGGCTGCGCCGGGCCGGCGGCAGCCACCCCGACACCGACGCCGCGATCCGCACCCTGGCCGCCACCGCGCTCGACCGGTTCGGCGACCAGGCACCGGCGTTCGACTTCCTGGAGCTCGTCCCCGGCGGACCCGACTCGATCGCCGTCGCCCTGGCCCGCACCGTCGCCGAGGCCCCCGCGCTGCTCGACGACCCCGAGGCCGTCCGGGCCCGGCTGCGCGCACACCGCTTCGCCACCGGCACCGGATCCGGCCGCCTCGCCTGCCTGGACACCGCCGTCTCGCTCGGCGCCGACGCCGTGGCCGGCGCCGACCTGGCCGCGCTCGCCCCGCCCGTCACCGGCCCCGAACTCGCCGCGCTCACCGGCCGCGCGCTGCTCTCCGCCGCCACCGAGGCACTCACCGCCGCCGAGGCCGGACTCGTCCACACCCTGCCGGAAGAGGTCGAGGCCCTGCTGCCCGGCCCGTTCTACGACGGCCGGGAGGCCGCCGCCCTGATGGTCCGCGAACTGCTCACCCGTCACCGCCTGCACGGCACCTGGTTCCCCGACCGGGCCGTGCACGACGCCGTCAACCTCGGCGCGCTGGACGGCACCGTCGCCGTCGGCCTGCTGCTGCTGCGACTGCACGACGCCTCCGCCGCCCCGCTCGCCACCCTGCGCTGACCGCGCGCCGCTTCGAGGAGTAACCCGCCATGTCCGAACTCATCGGCTTCAAACGCCACTTCACCCCGTACGTGATCGACGGCGAGGCCGTCTACCTGGTCTCCGAACGCGGCGTCTCGGTGGTCGACGGCAAGCTCGCCCAAGCCCTCGCCCCGCTGCTGGACGGCACCCGCACCGCCGAACAGATCGGCGCCGCCCTCGACGGCACCGTGCCCGCCGACAAGGTCGGCGCGGGCGTCGACAAGCTCCGGGCCGGCGGCTGGATCACCGCGGCCGACCCCGCCACCGACCGCCCCGGCGCGGCCTTCTTCGAGATGGCCGGGCAGGACGGCGACGCCGCGATGACCGCCCTGCGCAGCTCGACCGTCCGGGTCGAGGTGTACGGCGACCTCGACACGGGCCCGTTCCTCGCCGCGCTGACCGCCGCCGGGGTGACGGTCGACCAGGACGCCGAGTTCACCGTCGCCCTCACCGACGACTACCTGCACCCCGGCCTCGCCGAACGAAACCGGCGCGCCCTCGCCGACGGCCGGCCCTGGCTGCTGGCCCGCCCGGTCGGCTCCATCGTCTGGGTCGGGCCGGTGTTCAGCCCCGACCTGCCCGAGACGGAAGGGTCGGGCTGCTGGGAGTGCCTGACCCACCGCCTGTCCGCCAACCGCACCTCGCTCAGCTACCTCCAGCACCGCCTCGGCCAGGACCAACCGATCTCCACCGCCGGCGCCCACCTGCCCGCCACCCTGGCGCTCGGCACCCAGCTCGCCGCACTGGAGACCGCCAAGTGGCTGGCCGGCGCCCGCCCCGTGCAGCCCGCCGTCACCACCCTGGACACCGTGCTGCTGGAGAGCGAGAAGCACACCCTGGTCCGCCGCCCGCAATGCACGGCCTGCGGGGACGACACGATGATGGGCCGCCGTCAGCTCGCGCCCGTCGCCTTCGAATCCCGCCCCAAGGCGTTCACCGCCGACGGCGGACACCGCTCCGCCGCGCCCGAGGACATGCTGGAGAAGTACCGCCCCCAGCTCAGCCCGATCACCGGCGTGGTCACCGCCCTGGTCCCCGCCGCCCGCACCCCCACCGGCCTGCGGGTCTACGTCTCCGGGCAGAACCTGGCCCGGCAGAGCGGCAACCTCAGACAACTGCGCACCGGCCTGCGCTCGATCAGCTGCGGCAAGGGCCGCACCGACGTCCAGGCCCGGGCCTCCGCGCTCGGCGAGGCGATGGAACGCTTCTCCGGCGTCTTCCAGGGCGACGAGGCCCGCCGCACCGCCACCTTCGCCGAGCTCGGCGACGCCGCCATCCACCCCGAGCGCACCCTGCTCTACTCCGCGAAGCAGTACGCCGAACGCGACCGCTGGAACGTCAAGCAGTCGATGTTCAACGTCGTCCCCGAGCCGTTCCGCACCGCCGACCGGATCGAATGGTCCCCGGCATGGTCGCTGACCGAGCAGCGCCACCGCTGGCTGCCGACCCAGGCCATGTACTACGGCTACCGGCACGGCGGCCGGTTCTACGCCGCCGGCGACTCCAACGGCTGCGCCGCCGGCACCTCCTTCGAGGACGCCGTGCTCCAGGGCTTCTTCGAACTCGTCGAACGCGACGCCGTGGCGCTCTGGTGGTACAACCGCGTGCAGCGCCCCGCCGTGGACATGGACGCCTTCGGCGACCCGTACATCGACCAGCTCCGCGAGGTCTACCGCGGCCTGAACCGGGAGATCTGGACGCTCGACCTGACCGCCGACTTCGGCATCCCGGTGGTCGGCGCGTTCTCCCGCCGCACCGACGCCGCGCCCGGCTCCGGCATCAACGAGGACCTGCTGATCGCGTTCGGCGCGCACCTCGACCCGCACATCGCGCTCACCCGCGCCCTCACCGAGATGAACCAGTTCCTCGGCCCCGTCGTCGGCGACGAGCACGGCCGGGTCAACTACGCCGGCGCCGACCCCGAGCAGAAGGCCTGGTGGACCACCGCCACCCTCGCCAACCAGCCCCACCTGCGGCCCGACCCGAACGCCCCGCGCTCCACCCCCGCCAGCTGGCTCCCGCTCGCCGGGGCCGACCTCGCCGACGACCTGACACTCGTCCAGAAGCTCGTCGAGGACCACGGCATGGAGTTCCTGGTCGCCGACCAGACCCGCCCCGACGTGGGGCTCCCCGTCGCCCGGGTGATCGTCCCCGGCATGCGGCACTTCTGGGCCAGGTACGCGCCCGGCCGGCTCTACGACGTCCCCGTCCGGCTCGGCTGGCTGGACACCCCGACCCCGGAGAGCGAGCTCAACCCGATTCCGATCTTCATCTGACCGACGCGCGGGGCAGCCGGGCCCGGCTGCCCCGCCCACCCGGGGAGGTACCCATGACCGTCATCGAACACCTGCCACCCGCCCCCACCACCGGGGGCCACCGCCCGCTCCGCCGCCTGCTCAGACTGCGCCCCGAGGTCGAGGTCATCGCCCAGGGCGCCGACGTCGAACTCGCCCACCCGTGGGGCCACCAGCGCGTCCACGCGCTCGGCGAGCGCACCGTCGCCGCACTGGGCGAACTCACCCGCACCGACGCTGACCTGGACACCCTCGCCCTCGACCAGGTCCGGCTGCTGAAGCTGCTCGAACGCTTCCCGTACCTGGTCACCACCACCGTCGCCGACCCGCTCGGCGCGCCCCTGGCCACCGCGGTGCCGATCGCCCGCTTCGCCGCCCTGCCCGGATTCGCCCGCCCCACCGGTCCGCTGGTGCTCTCCCGGTTCGCCTACCTGCGCCGGCTGCCCGACGGCAACGGCGAGTCCTGCGTCCTCGAATCGCCGATGGCCCCGTTCCGGCTGACCCTCCACCAGGCCTCCGCCGGGGCCTTCGTGGCGGCCCTCAGCACCTCCCGCACCGCCGAGGAGGCCGCCCTGCTCGCCGGAATGTCCGCCGACGAGGGCGAGGCACTGGCCGGACTGCTGGCCGGCGGCGGCTTCCTGGACGCCGGCCAGGGCGCCGAAGCCCCGCTCTGGGACTTCCACGACCTGCTGTTCCACGCCCGCAGCCGGGCCGGCCGGCACGACTACCCGGCCGGCGGCGTCTACGCCCACCAGGACGTTCCGCAACTGCCCGCCGTCTCCACCCCCGGCGCCCGCGAGGAGGGCGAGGGCATCGACCTGCCCGTCCCCGACTGGGACACCGTGGTCGCCCGCGACCCCGCGCTCAGCGAAGTACTGGAAGGCCGCCGCTCGGTCCGCACCTACGCCGAGACCCCGGTGACCCTCGACCAACTCGCCGAACTGCTCTACCGGGTGGCCCGGGTCCGCCGCATCATCCCCGGCGACCCCGCCGACCCGCACGGCTACGACGGCGTCGAACGCCCCTACCCCGCCGGCGGCGCCACCGGCGAACTGGAGGTCTACCTCTCGGTGGTCAAGTGCGTCGGACTCGAACCCGGCGTCTACCGGTACGACGCGGCCGCCCACCGGCTGCGCCCCCGCCCGTTCCAACACCCCCGCGAGGAAGCCGCGTTCGGCGAACTCGTGACCGCCGCCTGGCGCGCCGCCGCGTGCAGCGTCGACCCGCAGGTGCTGCTCACCGTCACCAGCCGGTTCGGGCGGCTGTCCTGGAAGTACAGCCAGATCGCCTACGCACTGACCCTCAAGCACGTCGGCGTGCTCTACCAGACGCTCTACCTGGTGGCCACCGCGATGGGCCTGGGCCCCTGCGGCCTCGGCTCCGGCGACACCGACGCCGCCGCCCGGGCCCTCGGCCTCGACTGGACCGCCGAATCCTCCGTCGGCGAGTTCCTGATCGGCAGCCGCCCCGCCGGGGTGCCGCGCACCGCGCACGGCTTCGCCGACGTGGTGGACGCCGCCCGGGCCGGCCAGAGCCTCGGCGAGACCTTCTGAAACACCCGCACCGGACCGCCCGCACTGAAGCACCCGCACTGAAACACCCGCACTGCAACACCTGCACTGAAGCGCCCGCACTGCAACACCTGCACTGAAGCGCCCGCACTGCAACACCTGCACCGAAGCGCCCGCACTGCAACACCTGCACCGAAGCACCCGCACGCACGCACGCCTGCGACCCGTCAGCGGGAATCTGACGGGTCGTCGGCGGGTCTGCGTGTCCTTCGGTTTCTGCTGAGGCCGGCCTACAGCCAGCCGCACTCGCGGGCGATCCGGATCGCGTCGCACCGGTTGCGCGCCCCGGTCTTGGCGATCGCCGCCGACACGTAGTTGCGCACCGTCCCCGGCGACAACGACAGCGCCGTCGCGGCCTCCTGCACCGTGCTGCCCTCGGCGATCTCGCCCAGCACCGCCAGCTCCCGGCGGCTGAGCGGCCCCGGCTGCCCGGTGGTGCGCACCACCTCCAGTACCAGCCGCGGGTCGTACACCCGCCCGCCGCGGGCCAGTTCGCGCACCGCCGCGATCAGCGCCGCCGCCTGCACGTCCTTCAGCAGCACCCCGGCCGCGCCCTCCACCAGCGCCCGCCGGCCCTGCGCCGTCCGCGGCAGGGCCGGCACCAGCAGCAGCACCGCGGTGCCCGGCGCGGCGTGCTGCAGGCGCCGCGCGGCGGCCGTCGGGTCCGGCTGCTCCGGGTCCACGCCGAGCACCGCGACCGCCGGGCGCACCCCCGACGCTGCCGTCGCGGCCTCCTCGCCGCCGACCGCCTCGGCGACCACCGCGAGGTCCTCCTCCCGGTCCAGCAGCGCCCCCAGCCCCGAGCGGAACAGGTGGTGCCGGTCGGCCAGCAGCACCCGGGTCGGGCTCGCCGCCGCTGCCGCGGCGAGCGGGAACGGGTGGGGCAGGGCCCGCTGCACCAGCGGGCGTTCCAGTGCGGTGGTCATCCGGACGCCTCCCCGGCTCTGCCGGCCGGCCCGGTCAGCCCCAGCCCCAGGTGCCGTCGTTGTGCGGGGGCTCGGTCGAGGTCGGGCTGCCGGACGGCGCCGGGGTGGGGGTCGGCCCGACCACGACGGCCTGCGAGCCCGCGTCGGCCGGCGGCTGCGGACCGTCCGCGACGGTGCCGTCCGCCGTGACCACCGCTCCCGGCCGGCTCGGTCCGGCCAGTTCGGCGGCGGTGGCGACGCCGCCGACCACCATCGCACCCAGAGCGACAATCGTGACAAAACGGATGTTCAGCGTCATGGGAGTGCCCGATCCTCTCGCGTTCGGCTGATCCCCGGGCTGCCGCCGGGGCATGTGTGGTGAACCGCCGTCAGGTCTCCGGTCCGATCCGCGGCCCCCGCCGGGGGCTGCTCCCGCGGTCTCGCACCGCCGTCCTGCCGACATCACCAAGAGTGGCCCGGACGGCACCTTCGCGTCAGCACCCGGAGCTGGCACGAGAGTGCCGTGACACCGAGCGGCCAGCTCGGTCTCGAAGCCTCAACTCCGCGCGCGGGCCTGCAACATGCCGAGCGCGATCCACGGATCCGCCTCGCAGCGCACCACCGCCCAGCCCGCCAGTGGCCCGCCCGCCTCCGCCAGCCCGCCCGCGCCCGCGCGCAGCGCCCGCTCCGCGGCCAGCAAGGACGCGGCGGTCAGGAAACACACTGCCGCCAGCCCGTCCGGCCCGGTCAGCACCCGGGCGTGGCACACCCGGGCCCCGTCCAGCGGCAGCCGCAGCAGGGCCAGCCGGACCGGATCGGCCTCCATCGCCGCCCCGCCCGGGACGGGCCGCGGCGGGATCAGCTCCAGGCGGATCGCGTACACCCCCCCAGCGTGACAAACCCGGGCCCCCGCCGGAGGGCGTCACGGGTGACACATATCCGCCTGGCACGAAAATGACAGTTGCCCGGCACCCTTCACGGTTCACCCACCCGTCCGCCAGAATCTCCGCAAGTCAGTTCCAGACCTGGCTCGGGTGGCAATCGCCTGACGCCAGATCAGGACGCTACCCGGGGGCAGCGCCGCGAACCGGCGCTTTGGAGGCCGAAATGAACAGAGCGACGCGCACCGGCACCGGACAGGACAGCCGGAAGACCGAGCGTTGACCGCCGGCGGCCCGATCGGGCTCGACGCCTTCGGCGAGGCCGTCTACCGGGCGATGCTGCTGCACCCCGACCTCGACACCGGCGGCCTCGCCGCCCACCTGGACAGCACCGAGACGGAGGTCTGCGCCGCCCTCGACCGCCTCGCCGACCTCGCCCTCACCCGCCCCACCAGCTGCGGAACCCGCTGGCGCGCCGTCAACCCGGAACGCGGACTGGCCGCCCTGCTCGCCCACCAGGAGGCCGAGGCCGCCCGCCGCCACCGCGAGATGGAACGCAGCCGGGTCGCGATGGCCGGCCTGATCGCCGAGTACGCCAGCCTGCACGCGCCCGGCGAACAACGCGGCATCGAAATGCTCGCCAGCCTCGACCAGGTCCGCGACCGGCTGATCCAGCTCGCCTCCGACGCCACCGCCGAAGTGCTCGCCTTCGCCCCCGGCGGCCCGCAGCCCGCCCAGGTCATGGAGGCCAGCCGAACCCTTGACCAGGAGACCCTGGAACGCGGCGTACGGATGCGAACCGTTTACCAGGACAGCGTCCGCAACGACCCCGCCACCGTCCAGTACGCCCGCTGGCTGCACGGCCTCGGCGGCGCCGTCCGCACCGCACCCACCCTGCCGCTGCGCATGATCGTGGTCGACAACGCCACCGCCATCGTCCCGATCGACCCCGAGGACCCCCGCAAGGGCGCCGTACTGCTCCAGAGCCCCGGCGTGGTCGCCGCCCTGCGCGCCCTGTTCGACCAGGTCTGGGACCACGCCCACCCGCTCGGCGAATCCGCCCAGCGCGACCCGCACGGCCTCACCGGCCAGGAACGCGAACTGCTGCGCCTGCTCGCCGAAGGCCTCACCGACGAACGCGCCGGTCAGCGCCTGGGCGTCTCGCTGCGCACCGTGCGCCGGATGATGGCCGACCTGATGGTCCGGATGGACGCCCGCAGCCGCTTCCAGGCCGGCATCCACGTCGCCGCCCTCGGCTGGCTGGAGGCCGCCGAGGACATCCCGACCTGACCCGGCCTATCGCCGGTGCTTGCCCCCGCCGGCCGGTGCCGGCGTCGGGTACGGGATCCGCAGCTTGCGGGCGAACGGCGCCACCGACGCCCCCACGCCCAGCGGACGGGCCAGCACGAACAGCGACAGCAGCACCGCCAGCGAGCCCGCCGCCAGCCCCACCAGGCTGCCGAACAGGCTCTCGCCGAACTGCCCCGCCAGCCAGTGCGCGGCGAACGCGCCCGGCAGGCACGCCACGATCAGGCCCAGGTGCAGGGTCACCAGCCGGAAGCCCTCCAGCCCACTGCCGCGCCGCCCGCGCCGCACACCCAGGTCCACGGTGGCGTTCGCACCCGGCGCGAAGGCGTCGGTGCGCAGCACCATCGTCGAGTCCGGCTCCGCGTTCGCAGGGGCGGGCGCGGCAGCCGGGGGAGCGCCCTTCGCCAGCCGGCGGCCCAGCGCGATGCCGGTCACGGCGACCGACAGGATCGCGGCCGCCGTGTGCGCCACCGCCATGCCGATCACCTTGTTCTGGAGCGGCAGCGTCTCGTACGCCACCCAGCACAGCGCGGCATTCGTGCCGGTGGACGCCAGGGTCAGCCAGAACGGCGTCCGGGCGTCGCCCATCGCGTAGAAGCCGCGGGCCAGGCCGTACTGGGCGCAGAACGCGGGCAGGCCGATCGCGAAGGCCATCAGCAGCTGGCCCACCACCATGGCGTCGTCGTGCACGGTCTTCCCGGAGCCGTAGCCGTACGCGGCCATTGCGATCTGGGAGCCCAGCGCGAAGAACAGCACGGCAGCGGTCACCACCATCGCCGCCGAGGAGCGCAGCACCGCCGACAGGTCCTCGCCGATCTTCCGGTAGTCGCCCGCGGTCGCGGACCGCGACATGCTCGGCAGCAGCGCCGTCACCAGCGACACCGTGATCACGCCCTGCGGGACCACGAACAGCGCGTAGGCGTTGTTGTAGGCGGAGAAGCCACGGCCGCCCAGGATGCCCGCGTCGTGCGCCGCCTTGCCCGCACCGGTGCTCAAGCTGGTGATCACCGCGAAGGACAGCTGGGTGGCCGCCACCAGGGCCAGCGCCCAGCCCGCCGCGCGCAGCGGCCGGGTGAGGCCCGCGCCTCGCCAGTCGAAACGCGGCCGGAAAGTGAAACCGGCCGAGCGCAGCGAGGGCAGCAGCGCGGCGGCCTGCACCACGATGCCCAGCGTCGAGCCGACACCCAGCAGCAACGCGTCACTGCTGCTCACGTCCTCGGCCGCGTACGCGTGGTGCCCCATCGCGAGGTAGCCGCCGAACACACCGATCGCCACCACGTTGTTCAGCACCGGGGTCCACATCATGGCGCCGAACCGGTCACGGGCGTTCAGCACCTGCCCGAGCAGGGTGAACACGCCGTAGAAGAAGATCTGCGGCAGGCAGTAGCGGGCGAAGGTGATCGCCAGCTCGCGTTGTACCCCGTCGAAATCGGAGTAGAGATCGACGATCTGCGGGGCGAACAGCCAGGCACCCAGCGTCAGCACCACCAGGATCGTCCCGCACAGGGTCAGCAGCCGGTCGGTGTAGGCCTGGCCGCCGTCCTTGTGGGTCTGCATCGCGTGCACAAGCTCCGGCACGAACACCGAGGCCAGCACACCGCCGATCAGCATCATGTAGACGATGTTCGGCAGCGAGTTCGCCACGTTGAACGCCTCACCGGCCGGGCCGGTGGTCAGCGCCGCCACGATCACCGCGCTGCGCACGAAGCCCAGCGCCCGGGACGCCAGCGAGCCGAGCGCCATGATCAGGCCGTTGCGGCCGGTGGACGCGGCGGGCTTCTCGGCCTCGGACTTCGGGTCCTGCTCCTCGCTCGCCCGCGGCGCCGGCACCGGCACCGCCACCGGCGTCGGGGCCTGCGGCGGGGGCGGCGGGTAACCGGCCTGGCCGTACTGGTCGAACTGCTCGGGGATCCGGCCGAGCTGCACGGTCGGCGGGTCCTGCGGAACGTACGGGCCACCCTGCGGAACGTACGGGCCGCCCTGCGGGGGGTACTGGCCACCCTGCGGCGGGTACTGGCCGTTCTGTTGGGGGTGCTGGCCACCCTGCGGGGGGTGCTGGCCACCCTGCGGGGGGTACGGGCCGCCGTGCTGCGGATACGGGCCGCGCTGCTGGGCGTACGGGTCGTACGGGTCGGTCGGGCCGTCAGCGGTGTGCATGGTCATCGGACCCCCCGTCGATCGGTGCCCGTCCGGCGTTGCGTGGGAAAAATTCAGGAGAAGTGCGGGAGAACGGTCTGGTCCGTCCGCCGACTGCCGGTTGCAGGGTGCACCCAGCCGCAGAAGTCTGCCGTAACTCGGCACCCGATGGGGAGTCGGGTGCCGCCCGGGGGCCTGCCGAGCCCGTCGCGGTGCGCGTCCGGAGCTTGTGGCCGGTCGGCCGTCGGGCGCCGTTTCCGCCCGGAAACATGCGGAATGCCGCCCACGCCCGTTCCCTCCCCCGGAGGGCCCGGATGCGGAGTGTGACGTTGCTCACGGACCGTCAGGAGTGGCCCGGGTCGCCGTCCGCCTCGACCGGCAGCGGCGGGGCCAGCACCCGCTGCACCCGGGGCCGCAGCCGCCAGCGCAGTCGGCGGACGTCCCGGCCGAGCCGGCCCGGCAGCCAGAGTTCCACCGCCAGCGTCACCCCGGCCAGCACCGTGGCCGCCGCCGCCCAGCCGGCCAGCACGTCACTGGGGTAGTGCACGCCCAGTGCGAGCCTGGTCCAGCCGACGCCCAGCACGGTGAACGCGGCGCCGGCGCCCGCTACCGCCCGCACCGCGCGGTCCGCGCGCGGCCACAGCAGGACCAGTAGCGCCCCGCAGGCCACCGCCGAGGCGATCGCGTGCCCGGAGGGGAAGCCCGCGCCGGAGCCCACCGCGACCGGGTCGGCGAAGTGCGGCCGGGCCCGGCCGATCAGCGCCCGGCCCGCCCCGCTGACCGTCCAGCCCAGCAGGCCCACCGCGAGCACCCAGCCGGCCAGCACCCGGGCGCGCACGCACCACAGCCACAGCGCGGCCGCGCCGAGCAGGGCGCGCATCGTCCACGGGGCGCCGATGTCGGCCAGCGTCTGCATGGCCGCCGTCCACACCGGGTGCCGCAGCGCGTACCGGTGCAGCGCCGCCACCCAGCCGCGGTCCAGCCGGTCCAGTGGCGACCAGCCGGCTTTCACCAGGACCAGCAGCACCGTGAAGAGCAGCAGACCCGTCAGCCCGATCCAGGCACAACGGAGCAGTGTCCGGCGTTGAACCGGTGAGCGGCGGCGTCCGGCCGGGGGTCGGTCGGCCGCCGGGGAGCCATCGGTGGACTGGTGCATGACAGTCACCTTCCCAGCGGCGGGAGGCGAACCGGCGGTCCCGCGATAGCGATTCGGCATCGGTTGTGCGGATGTGTCGCGAAGGCCCCGCGCCGGTTCGGTGGTGGCGAGTGGACGCGGGGTGTGCAAACCGCGTCACGCTGCGTGTATCGGTCGCATGAAAATCGGCAGGATACTGCATGGCTCACGAAAAGCTGAGCCACTTGGGAATGTTGTCCGATTTCTGTGCGTTGGATCGTTACGTGTGAGCCTGGAACTGGCCCACACGGTTGTGCCAGGCGGCGGAACGGAGCGCCCCCGGCATCGTCAGTGAGGGAGCAAGCATGGCCACCCGTGCCGTCGTACGCGACAGGGCCGATCGGACTCGCACCGCCCGCCCGACCAACCTGGAAGCCGACCGCGACCTGGTCGGTATGTACCTCGACGAAATCGCCAGGACGCCCCTGCTCGACGCCGCCGAGGAGGTCGAGCTGTCCCTGCGCATCGAGGCCGGGGTCTTCGCCCAGCACCTGCTGGACGAGGAGGAGCAGCTCGACGGCGCCAGCACGGAGGAGCTCCGCGCGATAGCCGACGACGCCGAGCGCGCCAAGGACGTCTTCATCCGCTCCAACCTGCGCCTGGTGGTCGCCGTCGCCCGCCGCTACCCGCGCAGCGGCCTCCCCCTGCTCGACCTGATCCAGGAGGGCAACGCCGGCCTGGTCCGCGCGGTGGAGAAGTTCGACTACTCCAAGGGCTTCAAGTTCTCCACCTACGCGACATGGTGGATCCGCCAGGCGATCACCCGCTCGATCGCCGACCAGTCCCGCACCATCCGGCTTCCCGTCCACCTGGTCGAGGAGCTCGGCCGGATCCGCCGGGTGCAGCGCGAGAAGTCCAAGGAGCTGGGCCGCGAGGCCGAGCCCGCCGAGATCGCCGCCGAGCTGGACACCACCGAGCAGCGGATCAAGGACGTACTGGACTGGGCCCGTGACCCGGTCAGCCTGAACATGGCGGTCGACGACGAGGGCGAGACCCAGTTCGGAGACCTGGTGGAGGACACCGGAGCCGTCTCCCCGGAGGACGCCGTGCTGGTGATGCTCCGCCGCGAGGAGCTGGACGACCTGATCGGCCGCCTCGACGACCGCACCGCCTCCATCATCCGCAGCCGCTACGGCATGGAGGACGGCCGTGAGCGGACGCTGACCGAGGTCGGCAAGCAGCACGGCCTGACGCGCGAGCGGATCCGGCAGATCGAGAAGCACGCGCTGGCCGAACTGAAGAAGATCGCCGACCACGCGGGCTTCGAAGCCGCCTGAGTCCGAGCCCCGGCCGCCGGGCGCCCCCGCGGGGGCGCCCGGCGGTTCTACAGTGGACGGATGACCGAGCAGGACAAGACTGAGCAGGACAAGAACAGGCCCGCGCCGCGACTGGTCTTCAAGGACCCGTTCGAGCAGCAGACCAGCGACGACACCGACCGCGGCTGGGGCGACTCGTCGGGCGGCCGTGGGCTGGACTGGTACCTCGACCAGCGGCCCCCGCACCACGGCGAGAAGTAGCGGCGCAGCCCTCAGCGGCTGACCAGCGCGTCGCGGATCTCGGTGAGCAGCTGGACCTCCTTCACCTCGGCCTCCAGCGCCTCCTCCTCCGGCGTCCTGCGCTTCTCCAGGAAGTGGTTCATCGGCAGGATGATCAGGAAGTACACGACGGCGGCGATGATGATGAAGCTGATCACGGCACTGATCACCGAGCCCCAGAGGATGAAGATGCCGGAGGTCACGTTGCCGTTCGCGTCCATCGAGCACGGCCCCCGGAGACAGGACGCGTAGCTGTTCAGGTCCTTGGTGCCGATCAGTCCGATCAGCGGGTTGATGACGCCCTTGACGAACGTGTTGACGACGTTGGTGATGGCCGCACCGATGACGACGGCGACGGCCAGGTCCACGACGTTGCCGCGGAGCAGGAATTCCTTGAAGCCTTTCATGCCGCGTCGAACGGCGGCAGTACGCAAAGGTCACGGGTGAATCCACACCCCTTCGGTTGACGCCCGGGGGCATCCGGTGGCCCCCTGCCCGGGCGGCGGGGCGGGCCGCAGCGGCCCCGAGGTGAATGCGGCGGCCAGCGCCAGACAGATCACCGCGAGCAGGCCGGGACGCCGGCGCACGACCTGCCGCAAGCGGTGGCGACCCCGCTCGGTGCCCCGGATCGGCGGAAAGTCGGGCACTTCGCGGCGCGGCGGCACCGGCGCGGCGGGCATCGGGGGAAGCACGAAAGCGGTCATGGCGGCAGGCCCTTCCTCAGGAACGACGGCCCCGGCCGGGGCCGCGGCAGCCATCCTGCGCCCGCCCTTCCGCCCCCGCCCGCCGATTTCCCCACCCTGTGGAAAACCCCGCCCTGTGGATAACCGCCATCACCCGCAGGGCTGAACCACTGTGCCGTTCGGAGCACACCCCGTGACCACCGCGCCCCACCGCCCGGAGGAACCCGCGTAACCGCCCGGACACGCCAAACAGGCCCCGCCCGGTCGAACCGGGCGGGGCCTGCTGCGCTGCGTCAGATGATCAGCTCGCGGCCGGGGCGGAGCTGGTGCTGGTCGACGACGACGCGGTGGACGAAGAGGTCGAGGAGCCCGCCGAGGACGAGGCCGACGAGGAGCTCAGCGAGCTGCTGGAGCTGGAGCGGCTGTCGGTGCGGTAGAAGCCGGAGCCCTTGAAGACCACGCCCACGGCCGAGAAGACCTTACGGAGCTTCCCCTGGCAGTCGGGGCACGTGGTCAGCGCGTCGTCGCTGAACTTCTGCACCGCCTCGAGGCCGTTGCCGCACTCGGTGCACTGGTACTGGTACGTGGGCACTTTCCGCTTCCTCCTGCACTCCCCCTGGCACTCTCACGCTACGAGTGCTAACAACGGTCCATGATGCGGCATTCCGCTGGTGGAGTCCAGCGGCTCAGCCGTGGTGGCCCGCTCCGGCCGGCTCCTGGCGGACGGCGGCGCCGTGGACCACCGTACGGCTGCGGGGGGCCGGGGCGAGCAGCAGGCCGCGCATCGTGACGAGCGCCACCAGGCCGAGGCCGGAGCCGATCAGCGCGACGGTGAAGCCCAGCGAGGGCCCGGAGTGGTCGATCAGCTGCCCGGCGGCGGTGGAGCCGATCGCCAGGCCGAGGCCGATGGCGCCGGTGAGCCAGGTGAATGCCTCGGTCTTGGCGCCGTCCGCGACCAGGGTCTCCACCAGGGTGTAGCCGGTGATCAGGCTGGGGGCGATGGCCAGGCCGCAGAACAGGCCGGCGATGGCCAGCGAGAGCAGGTTCGGCATCGCCCAGAGGGTGGAGCAGCCGAGCACCAGCAGCGCATAGCAGGCGAGCATCCGTTGCCGGGCCGAGCTGCGCCAGGGGATCACGCCGTAGAGCACGCCGGCGATCATCGAGCCGGCCGCGAACAGGCCGTAGACGGGGCCGCTGAGGCCGGGGGTGCCGGCGTCCTCGGCGAAGGCGGTGATGGAGACCTGGAGCGCGCCGAAGACGGTGCCGAGGCCGAGGAACCCGCCGGCCAGCAGGCGCACACCGGGGGAGGCCAGCGCGGAGGCGCGGCGCAGGCCGGGGGCGGTGGGGCCGCTGGGGGTGGGGGCGGTGCCGCGGCGGGCGGCGAAGGCCAGGCCGCCGAGCACGGTGAGGGCGGCCTCGGCGATCAGCCCGGCGGACGGGTTGACCGCGGTGGCGACGCCGGTGGCCAGCACCGGGCCGACCACGAAGGTGAACTCGTCGGTGACGGACTCGAAGGCGAAGGCGGTGTTCAGCAGCGCGGGCTGCTGGTTCAGCCGGTTCACCCAGCGGGCCCGGACCATGGCGCCGACCTGCGGCACGGAGGCACCGGCCGGGGCGGCGGCGAGGAACAGCGTCCAGTCGGGGGCGCCGCTGTGGGCGAGCGCGATCAGCGCGCCCACCGCGGCGGCGTGCACCAGGACGGCGGGGACCAGCACGGCGGCCTGGCCGTGCCGGTCGGCGAGCCGGCCGGTCTGCGGGCCGATCAGGGCCTGCGAGACGGCGGCGGTCGCGGCGACCGCGCCGGCCAGGCCGTAGGAGCCGGTGGTGTCGCGCACCAGCAGCACGATGCCGAGGCCGAGCATGGCGTACGGCAGTCGGGCGACCAGGGCGGGGAGCAGGAAGGTCCAGGCACGGGGGGTGCGCAGCAGGGCCCCGTAGCCGTTGGGGGTGGTGTCGTCGACCGGTCGGCGGGCCGCCACGGTCGTCCTCTCTGCTGCCTGGTAGCGCGGGGCCGGGCACATACGGAGGGACCGGACCGGCGCCGAGAGTCGTCCTCTCGCGCGTCGACCGGGGTTGTTACCGGGCCCGGGCGGTGCGCCTCGGGGCCCGGCCGCCGAGCGGTCGCGCCGACTCTGCATCAGGCAGATGCGGGGGAATCGGGGTTTCAGCCTTCAGCTTAGCGGTTCAGCCCGCTTTCCTTCTGGGAACGGAAGGTGAAGCTTCCGCATTGTGCAGCCAGCCGGCCAGCTTTCCGCCCTGGTCGACGGCGCGCAGTCGGCGTTCGGCGGCCTCCGAGACCTCGTCGGTGGTGACCACCAGCAGTTCGTCGCCCTCGCGCAGCACCGTCATCCGGTCGGGCACGAAGCTGGAGCCCTCGCGGACCACCAGGGTGACGGCGGCGCCCTTGGGCAGGCGCAGCTCGGAGACCTCGACGCCGGACATCAGGGAGCCGGGGGCCAGCGGCACGGACAGCAGGTGGCCGTGCAGCTTCTCCAGCGGGGCGGACTCGATGTCCAGGTCCTGGCCGATGTCGCCCTCGCCGATCTTCAGCCAGCGGGCGACCACCGGCAGCGTCGGGCCCTGGAGCAGGGTGAAGACCACGACCAGGATGAACACCACGTTGAACAGCTGCTCGGCGTCGGACACGCCGGACACCAGCGGGATGGTGGCGAGCACGATGGGCACGGCGCCGCGCAGTCCGGCCCAGGAGAGCAGGGCCTGCTCCTGCCAGGGGATCCGGAACGGCGTCATGCTGACCAGCACCGACAGCGGCCGGGCGATGAACACCAGCACGGCGCCGGCCACCAGGCCCGGAATGATCGCCGAGCCCATGGTCGCGGGGGTGACCAGCAGGCCGAGCAGCACGAACATGCCGATCTGGCCGATCCAGGCGAGCCCGTCGGCGAAGCCGCGCACCGCGGGGCCGTGCGGCAGCTTGGAGTTCCCGAGGATCACCGAGGCGAGGTACGCGGCCAGGAAGCCGGAGGCGTGCAGCAGTGCGCCGCCCGCGTAGGCGAACACGATCAGCCCGAGCACCGCGATCGGGTACAGGCCGGAGGAGGGCAGCGCGATCCGGCGCATCGCGTACGCGCCGAGCTTGCCGACCGCGAGGCCGACGGCCGCGCCGATCACCAGTTCCAGCGCGATGGTGCCGACCAGCTCGTACCAGGGGGCGAGTTCGCCGGTGGTGGCGAAGGCGACCACCAGGATCACCACGGGCGCGTCGTTGAAGCCGGACTCGGCCTCCAGCAGGCCGGTGAGCCGCTTGGGCAGCGGGACGGTCCGCAGCACCGAGAAGACGGCGGCGGCGTCGGTGGAGGAGACGATCGCGCCGAGCAGCAGCGCGGTGCGCCACTCCAGGCCGACCAGCCAGTGTGCGCCGGCGGCGGTGACGAACACCGAGACGGCGACGCCCACGGTGGCGAGCACAGCGGCGGCGGGTACGACCGGTTTGATCGCCTTCCAGCTGGTTTTGAGTCCGCCCTCGGCGAGGATGACCACCAGGGCCGCGTAGCCCAGGACCTGGGTGAGTTCGGCGTTGTTGAAGCTTATGCCGATGCCGTTCTGACCCAGGGCGACGCCGATGCCGAGGTACAGCAGCAGTGACGGCAGTCCCGTCCGGGTGGAGAGCCTGACGGCGCCGACGGCGACGAGCAGGATGACGGCGGACTCGAGAAGCAGCTCGTTCAGGTGGTCAACGGTCACGCAGGGGCACCTCGGGGCAGGAAGGGCGGCTGACGGATCGTTACTCAGTCTAACATTTTACTTGATCTTTACGCTACTCCCTGCTTTCCGCCCGGCCCGGTAGGGTCCGAACCACGCCGTCGCAGCCCTGCCGGTGTCCCCCGTGCACGGCTGCCGGTGCCCTCGCCCTAATGTGGTGACCTGTCACGGCCGCACGCTCCCTCATACAAGGACTCGGATGCCCCGCTCGAAGAAGTTCCGGCGCGCACGTCTGATCGTGATCCTGCTGGCCGTGCTGCTGGTGGCGGGTCTGGCCGGCGGCGGCTGGTGGGCAGTGGACACCGTCCGCTCCTCGTTCCCGCAGGTCAGCGGCACCGTCGCGGTACCCGGCATGTCCGCCCCGGTGGACGTGGTGCGCGACGACAAGGGCATCCCGCAGCTGTACGCCGACACCGACGCCGACCTGTTCCGCGCCCAGGGCTACGTCCAGGCGCAGGACCGGTTCTGGGAGATGGACGTCCGACGGCACGTCACCGCCGGCCGGCTCTCCGAGATGTTCGGCTCCGGCACGGTGGAGAAGGACAGCTTCCTGCGCACCATGGGCTGGCGTCAGGTGGCCCAGAAGGAGTGGGACACCACGCTCTCCGAGGAGACCAAGCGCAACCTGACGGCCTACACCGAGGGCGTCAACGCCTGGCTCGCCGAGCACCCCGGCGGGGCCGGCGCCTCGGTCGAGTACGCGCTGCTCGGCGCCGTCAACTCCGGCTACACGCCCGAGAAGTGGGACCCGGTCGACTCGGTGGCCTGGCTGAAGGCGATGGCCTGGAGCCTGTCCGGCAACATGCAGGAGGAGATCGACCGCTCGCTGCTGACGCAGAACTTCACCACCGAGCAGATCGCCCAGCTCTACCCGGACTACCCGTACGACCGCAACGGCACCATCGTGAAGACCGGCAAGGTCGGCGCGGACGGCACCTACGCCCCCGGCGAGGGCACCACCCTGCCCGCCCAGCCCGGCAGTGCCGCCCCCGTGAACACCGCTCAGGCCCGGGCCGCCACCCAGCAGCTGCTCGGCGACCTGTCCGGCAAGATGGGCGAGATGCCGCAGCTGCTCGGCCCCAACGGGCAGGGCATCGGCTCCAACTCCTGGGTCGTCTCCGGCGCCAACACCACCACCGGCAAGCCGATGCTGGCCAACGACCCGCACCTCGGCCCCGGCATGCCGTCGATCTGGTACCAGATGGGCCTGCACTGCCGCAGCGCCTCCGCCGCCTGCACCTACGACACGGCCGGCTACACCTTCGCGGGCATGCCCGGTGTCGTCATCGGCCACAACAAGGACATCGCCTGGGGCTTCACCAACCTCGGCGCCGACGTCACCGACCTGTACCTGGAGAAGGTCACCGGCCCCGACACCTACCTGCTCGACGGCAAGGAGGTGAAGTTCACCGTCCGCAAGGAGACCATCAAGGTCGCCGGCGGCGCGGACCGCACCATCACCGTCCGCACCACGCAGGACGGCATGCCGATGATCTCCGACCAGTCCTCCGAGGAGCAGAAGGTCGGCACCGCCGCCCCCGCCGGCAACGCCGCCCCCGACCGGGCGGCCGGCTACGGCGTCGCGCTGCGCTGGACCGCGCTCGTCCCCGGCAAGACCATGGACGCCGTCTTCAAGCTCGACAAGGCCGCCGACTTCACCACCTTCCGCGCCGCCGCGCAGGACTTCGCCGTCCCCGCGCAGAACCTCATCTACGCCGACACCAAGGGCAACATCGGCTACCAGGCCCCCGGCCTGATCCCCGTCCGCGGCAAGGGCGACGGCCGCTACCCCGCCCCGGGCTGGGACTCCACCTACGCCTGGAACGCGAACTACCTGCCGTTCAAGTCGCTGCCCTACGCGTACAACCCGCCCGAGGGCTACATCGTGACGGCCAACCAGGCCGTCGTGGACGACACCTACAAGCCGCTGCTCACCAAGGACTGGGAGTACGGCACCCGCGCCAAGGAGATCAACGACCAGATCCAGGCCAAGCTGAAGAACGGCGGCAAGATCTCCCTCAACGACATGCAGTCCATGCAGATGGACAACACCGCCGTGCTCGCCAAGGAACTCGTCCCGCTGCTGCTCAAGGTCAAGATCAACGACCCGTACGTGCGCGAGGCCCAGGACCTGCTGAAGGACTGGAACTTCCACCAGGACGCCGACTCCGCCGCCGCCGCGTACTACAACGGCGTCTGGCGGGCCATGCTCACGCTCTCCTTCGGCCAGAAGTTCCCGGCCGACCTGCGCGTCGAGGGCGACTGCCTGCTGGTCCGCCAGAAGCGTGACAACACGCTCCCCGACGACGCGCTCGGCGGCGCCGCACAGGCCGTCACCGAGTGCGGCACCCGCAAGCCCTCGCTGGCCCAGCCCGACGGCGGCGACCGCTGGATGGAGGTCGTCCGCCAGCAGCTCGCCAACCCCAAGTCGCCCTGGTGGGACTACATCGACTCCAACCACCAGCAGCAGCACGGCCTGGACAACCTGCTCGCCGAGGCCCTCAAGGACGCCCGCCAGGACCTCACCTCGCGGCTCGGCAAGGACATCTCCACCTGGAGCTGGGGCCGACTCCACCAGCTGACCCTGCAGGAGCCCACGCTCGGCACGGACGACTCCTCGATCGCCTCCACCGCCGTCCACAAGATGCTCAACCGGGGCCCCTACAAGATGTCCGGCGGCAGCGCCGCGGTCGACGCCACCGGCTGGAACTCCGCCGCCGGCTACGACGTCACCTGGATCCCCTCGATGCGCATGGTCGTCGACCTCAGCGACTTCGACGCCTCCCGCTGGATCAACGTCGGCGGCGCCTCCGGCCACGCCTTCCACCCCAACTACAACGACCAGACCGCGCTCTGGTCCAAGGGCGAACTCCTTCCCTGGTCCTACACCAAGGACGCCGTCACCAAATCCGGCAAGAACACCCTCACCCTCACCGCCGGCTGACAGCCCCCTGCCCCCATCGAGGCGGACCCCCCACGCCAAGGGGGGTCCGCCTCCGGCACATTCCGCCTGCGGCGGGCCGGACGTCCGACGGAGCCTGCCTCCGGCGTCTTCCGGAGGTCCGTCGGGGAGGGGAGCTCCAGTGAGTGCCTCGCGGGCGGCCCCGCGTCGGCCGGGGTTCCCCGCCCGCGGCGGCCAGTCCTGCCGCGCCCCGGGCGGACTCCGACGCGCGCCGCCTCCGGCGGTTTCCGTGGGCCCCGCCGGAGAACAGCCGGGCCTTGCGGGCGGCGACTCCCGCCTGCGGGGGGCCTCGGCCGGCGCTTCGTGAGCGGCGATCAGTGTTGGTCCGGCTTCCCTGTTCGTGGGGCGGCTGCCCGTGGGCAGGGCGGTGTCGGCCCGGGGCCCCGCCAAGCGCCACGCCTGCGGCGGGCCGGTCATGCCAACGACCCGGCCGGACTCCCACGCGTGCTGCCTCCGGCGGTTTCCGTGGGGGCCGCCGGAGAACAGGCGGGCCTTGCGGGCGGCGACTCTCCCGCCTGCGGGAGTGCCGACCCGGGCTTCGTCCTCGGCCCGCGCCTAATGAACGGCGATCAGTGCTGGTCCAGCCCCCTGTCTGTGGGCGGCCGTCCGTGGGCAGGGCTGTGTCGGCACGCCTGCGGCGGGCTGGTCCTGCCGCGCCCCGGGCGGACTCCCACGGGTGCCGCGTCCGGCGGTTTCCGTGGGGGCCGCCGGAGAACAGGCGGGCCTTGCGGGCGGCGACTCTCCCGCCTGCGGGGGTGCCGGCCCGGGCTTCGCGGGCGGGAGCCCGTCCTCGGCCGGTGCCTTGTGAATGGCGATCGGCCCTGGTTCGGCTCCCCTTCCTGTGGGGGAGTGGCGGCTGCCCGTGGCCAGGGCAGTGTCGGCCCCGGGGCGGCGGCGGGCCGGTCCTGCCGCGCCCCGGGCGGACTTCGACGCGTGATGCCTCCGGGGGTTTCCGTGGGCCCCGCCGGAAACCAGGCGGGCGCCACGATTCCCGCCTGCGGGGGCCGCCCTTGGTCGGTGCCGAGTGGGCGGTGATCAGCCCCGGCCCGGCGGCCTGCTCCGGGGCGGGCGGTGGCCGTGTCGGGTGTGGCGCACCTGGCGGGCCGCCTGGCGCCGGACCGTACACGCACCGGAGCCGCCGGGACCAGGCCGTGCGTACCCGGCTCTCCTTTCTCTGCTCCTCAGTCCGCGAAGCGGGTCACGCCGGTCGGGGTGACCACGGCGTGGACGGGGTGGTCATGGGGTTCGGCGGGGAGGGCGGGGAGGAGTTCGTGGGGGTAGAGGAGGGTGGCCAGGAGGGGGTGGGCGCCGGTGCGGGCGAGGCGGGCCAGGACGCGGTCGTAGGAGCCGCCGCCGCGGCCGAGGCGGATGCCGTGGGTGTCGACGGCCAGGCCGGGGAGCAGGACGACGTCGGCTTCGCGGACGGCGTCGGGGCCGAGGCGGGCGGCGAGTGGTTCGAGCAGGCCGCGGGTGGCGGGTGCGAGCCGGGCCTCGCTCTCGTACGGGGCCCAGTCGAGGTCGTTGTCCGGCATCAGGACCGGCAGCAGCACCCGTGCCCCGGCGGCGGCCAGGGCGGCGAGCAGCGGGCGGGTGCCTGGTTCGGCGCCCACCGAGACGTACGCGGCGACGGTGCCGCCCGGCGGTACCAGCTCCGTCGCGTGCGCCGCCAGGCTCTCGGCGGCCGCGGCCCGCTGCTCCGCGGTGAGGGCCCGCCGTTCGGCGAGCAACCGTGACCTGAGCGCCGCCTTGTCGTTGGACAACTGATCCGCAGACACCATCCGTATCCCTTCAGCTCTGTCATTCGCAGTGACACGAGCCTGACACGTCGAGGCTGCCGCATGTCCACCCCGCTCCTGCTCCAGGCCCTGGCCGTGCTCGGCGCGGCCGCCCCGGTCGCCGCCGGCGCCGCCGCGCTGCGCCGCCGCGGGGCCGGGGCGGCACACGGCGGCCGGGAGGCGGAACTTCAGGCGAAGATCGCGGAACTGACCGCGGAACGGGACGAGCTGCGCCGCACCGCGTCCTGCGACCCGCTGACCGGGGTGTGGAACTACCGGCACCTCCAGCTCACCCTGGACCAGGAGATCGAACGGGCCCGCCGGGCCGAGGCCACCGCCGTCGATCCGCGTCCGCTGTCGGTGCTGATGGTGGAGCTCGTCGGCTTCGACGCGCTGGTCGCCGAGCACGGCCGCTCACGCGCCAACGGCATGCTGCGGGACCTCGCCCAGCGGCTGGCCGTGGAGATCCGCAGCTGCGACACGCTGGGCCGATACGGCGGCGAGGAGTTCCTGGTGCTACTGCCCGACACCGCCCCGGAGGGCGCCGCCCAGGTCGCCGAGCGGCTCTGCTGGTCGGTGCGCCGACACCGCCTGACGGACCGCCACCCCGGCGAGCCGGCCGATCCGGAGGCCCGCAGCGGACTGACCGCCGCGATCGGTCTGGCCGTACTGCCCCGGGACGGCGCGCACGCCGCCGTCCTGCTGCGGGCCGCCGACCGTGCGCTCGCCGAGGCCAGGGCGGCCGGCGGCGACTGCTGGCGGCCCGCTCCGTCCGGCCCGTCCGCGTCGAGCGGTCCGGACGTTTCACCGGTGCCCGGTAAGGTGTCTCCCGGCCCCGGCGGGGACTCCCTCACCCCGCACGCGACCACCGTCGGCCCCCATACGACCGGTGACCGGCCCTGACAAACGATTCGCCTGCCTCTCAGCAGGCCGGAATTCCTGCCTTAGTAAGGTCGACGCATGACGAACAAGCACGCCCGCACGCCGGTCACCAAGGCAGTCGTCCCCGCTGCCGGCCTCGGCACCAGGTTCCTCCCCGCCACCAAGGCCACGCCGAAGGAGATGCTCCCGGTCGTCGACAAGCCGGCCATCCAGTACGTCGTGGAGGAGGCCGCCTCGGCCGGACTGTCCGACATACTGATGGTCACCGGTCGCAACAAGCGTGCTCTGGAAGACCACTTCGACCGTGCCTACGAGCTGGAGGAGCTGCTCACCCGCAAGGGCGACCACGACCGGCTGCGCCGCGTCCAGGAGTCCGTGCAACTGGCCAACATGCACTACGTCCGCCAGGGCGACCCGAAGGGCCTCGGCCACGCCGTCTCGGTCGCCGAACAGCACGTCGCCGGCCAGCCGTTCGCCGTCCTGCTCGGTGACGACCTGATCGACCCCCGGGACCCGCTGCTGGCCCGCATGATCGAGGTGCAGCAGGAACTCGGCGGCTCCGTGGTCGCGCTGATGGAGGTCGACCCCGCGCAGATCCACCTGTACGGCTGCGCTGCCGTCAAGCCCAACGGCTTCGGCGAGGACGTCTTCCAGGTGACCGACCTGGTCGAGAAGCCCGACACCGCCGACGCCCCGTCCAACTACGCGGTCATCGGCCGCTACGTGCTCGACCCGGCCGTCTTCGACGTGCTGCGCGAGACCCCGCCCGGCCGCGGCGGCGAGATCCAGCTGACCGACGCGCTGCGCGAACTCGCCACCCGCGACGAGAACACCGGCGGCCCGGTCTACGGCGTGCTGTTCAAGGGCCGCCGCTACGACACCGGCGACCGCGCCGACTACCTGCGCGCGATCGTCCGGCTGGCCGCCGAGCGCGACGACCTCGGCCCCGAATTCCGGACCTGGCTGCGGCAGTTCGTCGCCGCCGAGATGCAGGGCTGACCCACCACGAAGGCGAGTGTGAGGCGATGACCGGGAAGCACGACCCCTGCGGAGAGGGCGCCGGCTCCCCGGCCTCACCGCGCCTGTGGAGCGTCGACGAACACCTCGCCGACGTGCTCTTCGCGGCCACCCCGCTGCCGCCCATCGAACTGAAGCTGCTCGACGCCCAGGGCTGCCGGCTCGCCGAGGACGTGCGGGCCGGCGCCGACCTGCCGCCTTTCGACAACAGCTCGATGGACGGCTACGCGCTGCGCACCGCCGACACCGTACGGGCCACCGAGCAGTACCCGTCGGTGCTCGCCGTGGTCGGCGACATCGCCGCCGGGGCCGGAGACCTGCCCAAGGTCGGCCCCGGCCAGGCCGCCCGGATCATGACCGGCGCCCCCGTCCCGCCCGGCGCCGAGGCCGTCGCCCCGGTCGAGTGGACCGACGGCGGCACTGGCACCGGCCGGGCCGCCGAGGCGATGGGCGGCGGCGACGAGGGCGCGGAGGTGCGGGTGCTGCGCCCGGTCTCCGAGGGCGCGTTCATCCGCCGCCGCGGCAGCGACGTCACCGCCGGGGACACCGTGCTGGAGGCCGGCACCGTGCTCGGCCCCACCCAGCTCGGCCTGCTGGCCGCGATCGGCCGGGCCACCGTCCGGGTCCGCCCCCGGCCGCGGGTGGTGGTGCTCTCCACCGGCAGCGAACTCGTCCAGCCCGGCGAGCAGGCCGGCCCCGGCCGGATCCACGACTCCAACTCCTTCACCCTGACCGCCGCCGCGATCGCCGCCGGCGCCGTCGCCTACCGGGTCGGCGGCGTTCCCGACGAGGCGTCAACTCTCCGCGCGGTACTGGAGGACCAGCTCGGCCGGGCCGACCTGATCGTCACCAGCGGCGGCGTCTCGGTCGGCGCGTACGACGTGGTCAAGGAGGTGTTCGCCGACTACGCCGGCGTGGACTTCCGGCGCCTTCGGATGCAGCCCGGCAAGCCCCAGGGCTACGGCCGGATCGGCGGCGAGCGGGGCGTGCCGCTGCTCGCGCTGCCCGGCAACCCGGTGAGCGCGTACATCTCGTTCGAGTTGTTCGTCCGCCCCGTCATCCGCACCATGCTCGGCGCCCCCGACGTGCACCGCCCCGTGGTGCGCGCCGCCACCACCGCAGCGCTGCGCTCCCCGGCCGGGCGGCGGCAGTTCCTGCGCGGACGGTACCGCCCGGCGGACGGCACCGTCAGCCCGGTCGGTGGCGAAGGATCGCACCTGGTCGGGGCGCTGGCCCAGGCCGACTGTCTGATCACGGTGCCCGAGGACACCACCGCACTGCCGGCCGGCAGCCCCGTCGATGTGGTCCTTCTCACGGACTGACCCGGACGGGGCGGTACGGTAGCGCGAGATTCGCACCGTGTTACTGGAGCCCATTCGTGACCGACACACCCCCCGGCGACCGCCTCACGCACGTCGACCACACCGGCGCCGCCCGGATGGTCGACGTCTCCGAGAAGGCCACCACCACCCGGGTCGCGGTGGCGGCCGGCCGCGTCCGGGTCGCCCCCCGGGTGGTCGAGCTGCTGCGCGGCGAGGGCGTCCCCAAGGGCGACGCGCTCGCCGTCGCCCGGATCGCCGGCATCATGGGCGCCAAGCGGACGCCCGACCTGATCCCGCTCTGCCACCCGATCGCGCTCACCGGCACCACCGTCGAGCTGACGGTCACCGACACCGCCGTGGAGATCACTGCCACCGTCCGCACCGCCGACCGCACCGGCGTCGAGATGGAGGCGCTCACCGCCGTCGCCACCGCCGCGCTCACCGTCATCGACATGGTCAAGGCCGTCGACAAGGCCGCCGCCATCGAGGACGTCCGGGTGCTCAGCAAGAGCGGCGGCAAGAGCGGCGACTGGGTACGAGAGGACGCCCGATGAAGGCGCTCGCCGTCACCGTCTCCAACCGGGCCGCGGCCGGCGTGTACCAGGACAAGGGCGGCCCGCTGCTGGTCGCCGGACTGCGCGGGATGGGCTTCGCGGTCGACGGCCCGACCGTCGTCCCCGACGGCGACCCCGTCGAGGCCGTGCTGCGCGAGGCCGTCGCCGCCGGGTACGACGTGGTGCTCACCACCGGCGGCACCGGCATCTCCCCGCAGGACCTCACGCCCGAGATGACCGCCCGGGTGATCGACCGCCCGATCCCCGGCATCCCCGAGGCGATCCGCGCGTACGGCCGCGAGCAGGTGCCCACCTCGGCGCTCTCCCGCGGTCTGGCCGGCCTCGCCGGACGCACCCTGATCGTCAACCTGCCCGGCTCCACCGGCGGCGTCCGTGACGGCCTCGCGGTGCTCGCCCCGCTGCTGCCGCACGCCGTCGACCAGCTGGCCGGCGGCGACCACCCGCGACCGGGCGGTGCGCTCTGAACGCGGGCTGGCCGGTCGAACTGGCCGAGGGCGACATCGTGCTGCGGCCCATCCGCCGCCGCGACCAGGCCGAGTGGCAGGAGGTCAGCCGGCGCAACCGGGAGTGGCTGCGCCGCTGGGAGGCCACCGTCCCGCCCGCCCCGCCCGGCCGCGTCCCGCTGCCCCGGCCCACCTTCCGGCAGATGGTCCGCTACCTGCGCGCGGAGGCCGCCGCCGGCCGGATGCTGCCCTTCGTGGTGCTCTACCGGGGCCGCCTGGTCGGCCAGTTGACCGTCGGCGGGATCACCTGGGGCTCGATGTGCTCCGCCAACGTCGGCTACTGGGTGGACGAGGCGGTGGCCGGCCGCGGCATCACACCCACCGCCGTCGCGCTCGCCGTCGACCACTGCTTCCGTGACCTGGGACTGCACCGCATCGAGGTGTGCATCCGCCCCGAGAACCGGCCCAGCCGCCGGGTGGTGGAGAAACTCGGCTTCCGTGCCGAGGGAATGCGCCCCCGCTATCTGCACATCGACGGCGACTGGCGCGACCACCTGGTCTACGCGCTCACCGCCGACGAGGCCGCCGACGGGCTGCTGCGGCGCTGGCACTCTCTCAGGAGCGGGCCGACGCAGGAGAATTGAATACTTGTTCGAAATAGATATCGATATGGCATCGGCGGGCCGCCGGGGCCGGGGCGAGCCGTCACAAATACCGGCAAAATAGTCTGAGAATCAGCTTGATCGGACGACACGCCGTCCCAAATTGCTGCAGCGCCTTACCCCGCGCCCGTACCGTGTGAAACGTGAGCAGCAGCGGCCTTATCTACGCGGTCATCGTAGGGGCCTGGGCCGCCTATCTGGTGCCGATGTGGCTCCGCAGGCAGGACGAGCTCAACGAGTCGCGTCCGACGGAGCGGTTCAGTACCGCGATCCGCCTGCTGGCCGGGCGATCGGCCATGGAGCGGCGCGCGGCCCGAGCCCTCGGCGAACAGACCGCCGACCAGCAGCACCCCGCCGGGGGACCGGACGGGGCCCTTGCCGACCCCGGGGACGTCCCCACCCGGCCCTCCGGGTGGGACGGCGCCGAGGCGACCCCGGCGGAGCCCGGGAAGCCGGTCGCGACCGCCGAGCCCGCCCCTTCCGGGGCGCCGGCCGAGCCGGCCCCGGGCCGGGCCGGGAAGGCGGCCCGCGGCGAGCAGGACGAGCGGCGCTCCGCCGAGCGGCGGGCCCGACTGCTGGCCCGGCGCCGGCGGATGGTCACCCTGCTCTTCCTCGCCTTCGCGCTCGGCGCGGTCCTCGCCGCGGTGACCGGCGTCGCCTTCCTCTGGGTGCCCGCGGTGCCGGGCATCCTGCTCACCCTCTACATCGGGCACCTGCGGCGGCTCGAACGGCAGCGCTACGAGGTCAAGTTCGACCGGGCCCGGGCCGCGCAGGCCGCCGAGCGGCTGCGGGAGCGCGAGCGGGCCCGGGCGGCGGACACCGCGACCGCGCCGCACGCCATCGACGTGCCGACCGAACCCGCGGCCCGGGCCAGCGCCCTCGCCGACGCCACCGAGCACGAGGAGTGGGTGGACGGCGTCCGGGCCCGCGCCGCGGCCGGCCCCGACTCCTGGGAGCCCGTCCCCGTCCCCCTGCCCACCTACGTCACCGCCCCCGTGGCCCCCCGGGTCACCCGCGGCCTCGACCTCGCCGCCCCGAACACCTGGGACTCCGGCCGCCCCGCCACTCCGCTGTTCGACCAGTACGGCGAGCCCGGCCACCAGGCGGCCCCCGAGTACCGCCCCCGCGCCGCCAACGAGTAGCCCGCACCCCCGGACGCCCCGCCACCACCCGTGGCCGGGGCGTTCGTGTTTTCCGGGCTTCGAACGTCCAGTCACGGCCTCCCCGCGACCATGGTCATGAGTACCCCTCCAGGGGTGATAGAGTTTCTTCTTGTTGGGGCTGTGGCGCAGTCCGGTAGCGCACCTCGTTCGCATCGAGGGGGTCAGGGGTTCGAATCCCCTCAGCTCCACCAACCGACTGTTCTTGAGTTAGCTCGGGAGTGGTTGACGAGATCCCGTCTGGTCCATGTGGCCGGGCGGGATTTCTGCTTTCTGTGGGCCTGTTCGAGGCGGTGTGCGAACTCGGCGGGCCGATGGGCGCGGTGTCCGACGGTCTGCGGCGGCGGTTCGGGGGTGGTCCGGGGTGCAGCAGGCATGCGGGTGCCGCCGTGGGGAGGGCGGCCAACGGCGGCGGGGATTCGGGCTCTTCGGGAGGCAGACAGACCGTTCGTCAGCTGTTCGGTGGGGGTCGCCCGTTCGGTGTGTCGGTAACCGGGGTGAGATCTTCGCCGTCCTCGGCCAGGTAGTCGGTCTCCGGTGATTGTTCGCCGGTGGTGCGGTGCCAGTCGTCGAGGATCTGCAGGTTGATCATGCAGATCATCAGGGCGACGAGGATGGTCTGGGCGGTGCGGCCGTGGGCGAGGCGCTTCTTCGGCTCGGAGATGTCGATGCGGTGGCCTTTGGCGCGGCCGTTGAGGCCTTCGTTGTTGGCCCGGACGGGCCGGTAGGCGTCGTGCCAGGCGGGGCTGAGATAGTGCCTATCCTGGCGGAACTTGTCGAGTTTGCCGAGGTCGCCGGGGTGGAGGGTGATGGTCGGCTGGCGGCAGATCCTCGGCAGCTCGCTCGCGGGCGGGGCCGGAGACGTTCGGCGGGGCCGATCTGGACGGCGGGCTTCGCCGAGGGGTGGGCGGCGGTCGCTCGCGCGTTGGTGAGGTCGATCACCGCTCGCCCGGAGGCGGCCGGGGTGCTGTGGAGCCGTGTGAAGCGCGGGCAGCTCACCGATGGCGACGGGTCGGCTGCGGGGCATTGCAGGCGGATCGCGCCGTGCGGGTCGGGGCTCTGCTTGAGCTTGAGGAAGTAGGGTTCTCTGGCGGCGATGCGCGAGGTCTGCTGGTCGTCGAGGTCGCGTACGTGTCTGTCGTCCAGGCCGGTGGTCACGGTGGCGAGCGGCTGGGGCATGGCGGGGCAGGCGAGGGCGCCGTCGACGAGCAGGGCGCCGTGGTGGCTGCCCTGGATGCCACGCTGGTCCTGCTTGTAGTCGAGGACGAGTTGGTAGCCGAGTCGGCGGGCCGGCAGTGCGAAGTGGGCGGCCTTCTGGTCGGTGTAGGCGCGGTCGGCGGCCAGGAGCCCGACGGGCAGCTGCAGGCCGACCAGGGCGAGGGCGTCGAGTGCCTGGATGGCGTTGGGGCCGATGCGGCGGCCCGGGGCGTCCAGGGCCAGCCCGAGTGCGAGCTGGGCATGCCTTGCGGCCCGCTGGCCTTGGCGGGGGTGGCCGGTGGGGTGGCGGCGGCTGGCCGCGACGAGCAGGGTCGCGCTGTGCCCGAAGACGCCCTCGTCGCTGCCGCCGCTGAAGTGCCAGCCGGCGGTGGTCTCGACGGACGCGAGGTCGCGGCGGTCGCTGGGCGGGTGGTGCCAGGCGGGGACGGAGGTGGTGTCGACGCCGATGTTGCCGAGCTAGCCCTTGAAGGCGCCGCGCCGGTGGGCGAGGCGGACGGTGACCAGGACGAGCCGGTCGCTGACCTCCTGCAGGACGGCTCGGCGGCGTGCGTGCTCGGGGTCGCCGTCCTCCCAGGCGGCGGCGTGGACGGCGGCTTCGGCGGGCGGAAGGCGTCGGCGGCGGTCGCACCGGGATGGGTCGAGTGCGGTGGTCAGGCGGTCGAAGGACCGGTAGACGCGCCGCGTGAACGCGATCCGGGCGTGTTCGTCGCGCCGGTCCGTGGCCTGGACGCCGAGCCATTCCCTGGCGGTGGGCGTGAGTTGGTCCAGGAGGATCCGGCAGGCGTCGGCGAGGGAGGCGGTCGAGTGGTAGTGGAGGGACAGCAGCAGCGTGACCAGCACCGTGGACACCGGCAGGCCCGTCGGTCCCGGGGCGGCCCTCCAGCTCGGTGTCGATGAGCTCCAGTGCCCCGGATTGGTGGAGCAGGTGGTTGAGCTGGCCGACCTTGGAGTCCGGGATCACCGCCGGGGCGTCTGTGGTGGGTCTGGGTCGGCAGTGCTTGATCTTCTTGCGGTCGCGCCAGGCGGGCGGGAGGGTCATGCCGCGTGGCCGCGCAGGAGCCGGGCCGCAGTGTTGTCGTCGAGTGGCGGGACGAAGTGCTGGTAGCGGGCTAGGGACGCGGCCGAGGCGAGCCCGGCGGCTTTGGCGATCAGGTCGTGGTCGATGCGCTCGGTCATCAGCTCGACGATCCAGCTCGCCCGCAGCCGCCCGGCCGACAGTGTCGGAAGGCCGGTGGGCGGCTGGTGGACCAGGGACCAGGAGCCGATCAGGTTCTTGGCGTAGGGGGTGGTGTGGCGGGGCCGGAACAGGTAGGCGCCTCCTGCCAGGAGCGCCAGCTCGGCCAGGACGTCCTCCCACGCGGCGCGGGCGACCACCGGACGGTCGACGCCGGTGTGGACGAAGGGGTGGCCCGGGGCCCGTTGCCGCAGGTCGCGGCCCGTGGTCGCGGCGACCTCTTTCGGGGCCAGGCCGCAGCCGGCCCCGAGCGCCATCAGGGCCAGGGCATCCGTCCGCTGCTGGCCCGGAAGATGGCTTGCCCAGTGCCGCAGGCCCGCCAACTCGGCCTTGTCGTAAGGCTCGTGGGGGTTGGCGGGCGCATGGAGCCGGGGCGGGACCGGCTCGCCCCGGTCCGACCAGGCCAGCGCGTCGCGCACCCGCCGAAGCCAGGTCCGGTAGGTCTGCACCGCGGTGGGCGCGACCTCTCCCGCCCGGGACAGCACGAAAGCGTCGATGACCTCGCCCCGCAGCCACGCGTCCGGATCGCGCGGCAGCCCGCTCGCCTCCGCCCACAACGCCAGGCCGGCCGTGGCATGCAGCAGCCGCTCGACGTCGTAGGGCACCGCCGTGACCGTCGCGGCGACGATCGACCGCACGAGCGGCGCGACCTCGTCCCAGGCCGCGGGCGCTTCGCGGGGCCGGTAGCGGGCGATCTTCGCGGAGGTGTCTGGATCGAGGGCCACGCTCCACGAATACCGGCTGGTCAAGCAGCCGTCAGGGGATTGATCCACTTCAACGGACAGGATGGTGCGAGCATGGTCGGAGGACGCGCCCGCGTGCGCCCCCCGCGGGATCTGACCGACGATCCGGAAGCCTGGCCCCGCCTGGCCAGCGCGGATGTCGGGGCAGAAGCCGTGCGGGAGATCTCCCGCCGCCTTGCCGATTCCCTCGCCGAACGGAAGCTGAGTCTGCGTCAGGCCGCTGCCGGGTCGGGGGTGAATCGGCAGGCGATCGCCGACCTGCTGGCCGGCCGGTCCTGGCCGGACGTCGCGACGGTCGCCCGCCTCGGAGCCTTCACCCGCACCGGGCTGTGGCCGGACGGCGTTGTTGTTGAGCGAGATGAGGGGCATTGAGCCTTGATTCCGCCCGGCCGCGCGACAGTTCGTGACCGGGCATGGCGAATTCGCGGCTCCCGCCCCCGAGCGCAGACGACCTCAACTACCCCCGGACACGCGGAAGCCGCTCCTGTAGGGCGCTCACGCAACCTGGGTGCCGTCGAGCTGAACCCTCGACGGCACCCGCTTGTGACGCCGACCTGTCGGTCGGCGAATGTGGGTCACCTCATCGCAGCCGCCCCTCCGGCCGGGCCCGCGACCGCACCGACTGCCGGTGCGATGCGGAACCATCCGGGGTGACCTTCGAGGACCTTCCCCTGTTTTGCCAGGCTCTTCAGCCGCGAACGCGTGGTCTCGATCCTCCGGTCCGACACGCTCTCGCCGATCGCCACTGCGATGTCCCGCACCTTCATCTCACGACCGGCCGACGCCAGCAGCACCAGCATCTTCTCGACCGCCTCGCCCAGCTCGATGCCGCCCGGGGCCGTCCGCACCGCCCGAGGCACCTGAACCGGCTGAACCGGCAGCTGGGCCTGCGGAGCCGCCGACGCGACTGGAAGAACAAGAGTGACGGCGGGCCGCTGCCCCTCGTCCTGCTGCCCGGCCGGCGCCGGATCCTCCGCCGGCGCGTCCGCCAGCAGAGCCCGCGCCGTCTCCCGGGTGATCGTTAACCGGGCCAGACGCTCTCGGCAACCGCCATCCTCACCCGCAGCGCGTCCAACTCGCCGCGGACAGCGGCCTCTTCCTCATCCAGCCGCTCGAACAGCGTCGCCATCGCCAGCCCCCGATCCTCGCCGGTTCCCCGTCGGGCTTCTGGTATCCAGACGCCAGAACCAAGCCCCAGAGTAGGGCCCCTTGCCAGGGGTTCGAGGCGGCCTTCCCGGCATTGCCAAAAATGATCAACTGTCAGTCAGATCATCGCTGCTGGCGCGCCATTCGCTGTCGTCGGAGTACAGAAGAGGACTGCGGGCGCTGGCCGCCCTCCCGCCTCGGATGGGGACTGTCGACAACCCAGACCGCACCTGCCTCAAGCGGTCCAACTCCGACTCACAACTCAGCCCCCTAATGGCCGTTAGTGGGCGGACTTACCCTGCGGTGCGAGTCCCGGACTGTTAGGATCCGCCACCGAATCACCGCTGGCCCTTGGGGGGGACACATGGACGACCGACGCATGCGCAAGCTCAGGGCGGCAGCCCTGGCAGCAGCTGTGATCCTTCTCGGATCGGGCTGTTCCTCGGTAGGTGGCGGCACTCACTCCGTCAGCGATTCCGACAAGACCTCGGCGCCGACCGTGGCAGGAGGCAAATCCAGCCCCGCGGAAGCACTTTGCCATGCCCTCGTTACCGTTCAGGACCTTCCGCAGGGCTTCGGCAGCTCCTCGACGCCAGCTCCCTGCGATGACGATCCCAAGATCCAGGCCACTGGCTTCAAAGGGCAGAACGGCGGGCTGGAAATGATCGATGAGGAGCTGGAACGCGACGACAGCGCTGAGGACGCCACCTCCCGGCTCCCGGATCTTGTCGCCGAGCTCAATCGGCTGGTCCCTGATCCAGTGGAGCAGGACCCGGCCGGGTTCCGGGACCTCGGGGACGAGGTGCACTACTTCACATCGCACCACGATCAGACCTACTGGAACACCCTCTACATCAGACGCGGAAAGCTTCTCATGTACCTCAGTGTCACCAAGTACGGCCCCTTCGCCCCAGCGGACATGCACCTTTTCGCATCGAAGGCCGTCAAGCGGACCTCGTCTCTGGGCTGAGATCGGGACGTCGATGCCTGCGAGATCGCGAGTCTCCACGCCGAGCACGACATCACTCGGGGCCACCCACGACACCTCGGGGGACCGTCCTCCGACTCAATCCGGGAAACGATCACCTCACCGCCGGGAACTGATCTCCGACAGCCGGGCACGCAGCTGATCAGACCTACTCGTGAACACCCCCTCATTTTTGCTCTCACGCCACTCGATCGTGCATGCGCCGACCGAAATGACGATCGACGGGGTTCTCTTCCTTGGGGGAGGGCTGGGAGATCTCGCGGCGGGGCGCCTCCCGGGATCGGCTGTCCGAGCTGTGTCCTACGCTCGCCTCCTGCAGTCCCGGTGGTGGCCGCCGGGTGGCAGGGGGTCCGTTGCTGGGATGGAGGGGAGTATCTGGGTGGACCGTTTCGATGTCCTGGTGCCGGATGAGGGTGCCGCGCGGGCCGTGGCAGTGGCACTCAGCGGGCGTGGCCACCGGGAAGTGGCGGTCCAGGAAGCCCAGTTGGTGTATCCGGACCCCACTACGGACCTGGGGCGGAGGGTGGATGGCTGGTGGCATGTCGTCTCCCTGGTCGATGACGAGGGCCTGGCTTCGGGCGGGCACTTCGGCTGGGAGCGCGTGGCAGTCAACACCGCGGCCCGCGCATTCGGCGGCTATGGGGTCGGCTACGGGACCAGGTTTCCTGGCGCCGCAGCTGTCTCGGTGAACCAGACGGCCCTGGTGCGCGAGCTGGACGCGTCCACCGCACGGGCGCTGCGGTGCCGAATCGTCGCTGAGTTCCCGCCCGAGCAGGAGGTCGTCGAGCCAGAAACCGCGCTGGAGCGCGAGGATACGGGCCGGGCGCTGCCTCCTCTGGGGGACGCGGTGCGTGGGGCCGCCCACGAACTGCACAAGCACGGCGTGGTTGGTCGCGCCGTCGTGGATGACTGGCTGAGCGTGCCGTCGGTGCCCGAGGACGACCACGACGTCCTCATCGACTTGGTCCTCGCCGTGATGGCCGACGGGGCGTGTGACGCAGGTAGTGCTCTCCACGTCCCGCTCCTTGAAGCGGTCGCGCTCCGTGCGGATGTGTCCTCCGCGCACCGGGCTGTGCTGATCACGTGCCTGTCCAGGGCCGTAGCACTCACGGAGCGTCTCGCCGCCGCCGACGCAGACCGACTTGCCGCCCATGGCCTCACGGCGGAGAAATCGCACGACGAGGCGGCGGTTCGCCGCGCCGTGGAGGCTGCAGCACCCTCGCTCCTAGCGGAATGGGAAAGCGCTGACGAGGCAGTACGGTTCGCCCTCGCTGGTCTGGCCGCCATCACCCACGGTGCAGCCTTCAGCGACCGGATTCGGTCCCTCGCCGGCTCGCAGGCCGACGGCCCGCGCCGTGAGGCACTGCTGCTTGCAGCCGCCTTGTCGCAAGATGCGGCCGGAGAGATCGATGCCGCCCTGTCCGCCGTCGCCAGGGCAGGACGGCTGCGACCGTTCGACCTGCCCAGTCCGCTCGCACCGCAGCGGGCGGTTGCGGTGGACCTGCTGATTCCGCTTCTGGAGCGCGAAGCCTCTCGTCTGCTGATGTGAGTCATGCCCGCGATGCACTGCTACTGGCAGCCGCTCGCCGGCCAGATGACACGGCCGCGATTCGGGAAGCGATCAACCCGATGATGGGAAGCGATCTTCAACCACCATCGCGCCCGGCTGGTCAGCTGCACTCGTGAACACCCCACCAACAGAAGTCCCGCCCGGGTCACCCGGGCGGGACTTTTGCGTTGCGGCGAAACGGGAGGCGGACGTGACGGGCGGGGTCGAACAGGCGGCGGCCGTGGTGGAGTTCTGGCGGGCGGTGGAACTGTTCAGTGCTCAGGCGGTGCCGGCGCCGGACGAGAAGCAGAAGGTCTACGCGCTGGACGCCACCGGGCTGCTCCCGTGGCAGGACGGTCACTGGTTGCGGCGGACCAGGCCGGCGGTCGGGCACACCTGGCAGCACGTGGTCTACGGCGGGCTGTTTCCGCTCGCGCAGGTGCGCAACGCCCTGATGGAGGTGTTCGGCCGCGACCCGGAGAGCCACGACGGGCGGCTGGACAGTCAGGGCGCGCTGTTCGCGCTCACCGTGGACGACTTCGGGTCGGTGCTGCCCGACTCCGCGGTCATCTCGACCTGCGGGTGGGCGGTCGGCCGGGCGCTGACCCGGGACGTGAACCGTCCGGGCTGGCTGGACGGCTTCCCCGAGGACGAGGCCGAGTGGCTGGGCCGCGCCGCCCGGCTGGGGCGCCGGCCCGGGGACGCCGAGGAGCCGGCGGAGCCGCAGGAGGTTGCCGAGGAGCCGCAGGAGGACGCCGACCGCCTGGTGGTGGACGCGGCGGACCTGCTCGGCTTCGTCGGGGACCTCGCGCAGGCCTGGCGGGTCGAACGCGGCCTCGCCCCGGCCGGTCTGCGGATCCGCAGCGTGCAGGTGCGCAAGGACCGTGCGCAGGACGCGGACCAGCAGGACTTCCTGAACAGCTTCATCGCCGCCGACCTGGCGCGCGTCGCGAAGGCCCTCGGTACCCGTCGCCCGGGCCGCGCGCTGGCCGAGTACCTGACCCCGGCGGCGGAGCGGAACACCGCCGCCAGGATCGACCTGCGGGAACACCCCGAGGTCGCGCTGCGTCAGGTCGGGCCCGAGCGGTCGCCCGCGGGGCGCTGGCCGGCTGCGGCCAAGTATCCGCTGGCGCTGAGTCAGCAGTTCGCGGTCAACACGATCAGGGCCGAACTGACGTCCGCCGGGGGCGTGTTCTCGGTGAACGGCCCGCCCGGCACCGGCAAGACCACCATGCTGCGCGACGCGATCGCCGACCGGGTGGTCGAGCGGGCCCGGGCGCTGGCCGCGCTGCGCCTGCCGTCCGAGGCGTTCCTGGGCACGCCGCTGGTGTGGAAGAGCGGCGAGTACACCCGCAAGGTGGTGCCGCTGCGGCCCGAGCTGACCGGATTCGAGATGGTGGTCGCCTCGGCCAACAACGGCGCCGTGGAGAACATCTCCAAGGAGATCCCGGCGCGGGCCGCGCTGGCCCCGCAGTGGCGCGAGGACGCGGACTACTTCGCCGAACAGGGCACCCGCCTGCTCAAGGGCACCCCGGCCTGGGGGACGGTCGCCGCGCACCTCGGCAACAAGTCCAACCGGATCGCCTTCGTCAACCGGCTCTGGCACGGCAAGTACCTGCCCGACGACCCGACGCTGCCGCAGGCCCCCGACCTGCCGCCGGTCAAGGGCACGGGCTGGCAGGACACCGGGCAGGGCCTGTCGCACCTGCTGTCCGGGTACCGGAGCGAGTCGCAGCAGGGGGTGTGGAAGGACGCCAAGGAACGGTTCGTCCGGGCGCTGTCCGAGGTGGAGCGCCTGGTCGCCGAGCGGGCGGCCTGCGCCACGGCGCTCTGCGGGGCGCCCGACGCCCTGGACCGGGTCGCCCGGGCGGAGCGGGAGACCGGTGCCGCCGCCGGGCTGCGTGACCGCAGCCGGCAGGAGGCGGGTGCGGCGGAGAGCGCGGCGCGGGAGGCCCAGGGGCACCTGGACGGGGTGTCCGAGCTGCGGCAGGCCCACCACGTGCGGCGCCCGGGACTGGTGGACGCCCTGGTCACCATGGGCCGGGCCGCGCGCGAGTGGAACGTCCTCGACCAGCAGCACGCCGCACGCGAGCGGCTGGCGCTGGAACAGGCCGACGCGGCGCATTCCCGGCATCGGCAGGCCGCCGACGCGGCGGCGCGGGCCGAGGACGCGTACGGGCGGCTGACGGCCGGTCTGCAGCAGGCCCGGGCGGACGCCGACGCGATGCGGGAGGCGGCCGAGTCGGGGCGCAAGCGCTGGGGCGGGCACGTTCCCGACCCGGCGGTGGACGACGAGGAGGCCCGCGAACTGTCCTCGCCCTGGGCCGACGAGGAGATCTCCGCGGCCCGCACCGAGGTCTTCCTGGCCGCCCTCGGCCTGCACAAGGCCTTCCTGAGGTGCACGGCCCGGACCATGCTGGAGAACCTGCGCGCCGCGATGGACGTGGTGCGCGGGGCCGCCCCGGGATCCGTCCCCGAGGAGGCCCGGCTGGCGGCCTGGCAGAGCCTGTTCCTGGTGGTGCCGGTGCTGTCCACCACCTTCGCGTCGCTGGACCGGGTGTTCACCGGTCTCGGCCCCGAGGCGCTCGGCTGGCTGTTCATCGACGAGGCGGGCCAGGCGAGCCCGCAGATGGCGGTCGGCGGCCTGTGGCGGGCCCGCCGGGCCGTCGTGGTCGGCGATCCGCTCCAGCTGGAGCCCGTGGTGACCGTCCCGTTCACCGCGCAGCAGGCGCTGCGCGGGCAGTACGGCGTGGCCGAGGAGTGGCTGCCGGGCTGGACCTCCGTCCAGCAGGTGGCCGACCGGGCCACCCGGTACGGCACCACGCGGCCGGCCGAACTCCCCGACGGGTCGCAGCAGGTCTGGGTCGGCGCCCCGCTGCGGGTGCACCGCCGGTGCGAGAACCCGATGTTCACGGTCAGCAACGTGATCGCCTACGACGGCCTGATGGTCAACGGCACCCACTACCCCGAGCCGTATGCCTACGGCCCGCGCAGTTCCTGGGTGCACGTCGGCTCCGCGCGTTCCGAGGGGCACTGGATCCCGGACGAGGGGCTGGCGCTGCGGAAGATGCTCGAAAAACTCCAGGAACACGGGATCGACCTGGACCAGGAGGCGTACGTCATCAGCCCGTTCCGGGCCGTCGTCGACGGGGCCCGGCGGACGGCCCGGCCGCTCATGAAGGGGGACCGGGTCGGCACCGTCCACACCACCCAGGGCAAGGAGGCGAACGTGGTCATCCTCGTGCTCGGCACCGACCCGCGCTCACCCGGCGCCCGCGAGTGGGCGGCGAAGCGGCCCAACCTGCTGAACGTGGCGGTCAGTCGGGCCAAGCGGCGGCTGTTCGTGATCGGCAACCACGAGCTCTGGACGCCGCAACGGTTCTTCACCGACCTGGGTGACCGGCTGCCCCGCCACGACTGGGGGGAGTGACCGGGCGGGCCGGGAAGGCATGCTGACGGAGGGTGGTGTGCAGGCTACCGTTGGGCGCGTCGGGTGGAGTGGGCGGAGGTCGCGGTCTTCGCGCACGGTTCTGAGGGGTGGGCATGATCGATCCGCTGTCGGTCTCGGCGGTCACGGGGGTGCTGGCCGCGGTCGGGTCGGCGATGGCCGGGGAGGCCGGGAAGTGGGCGTGGGAGTCGATCGGCAACCTGGCCCAGCGGGTGACCGGACGTCAGCTCACGGCGCCCGCCGGGGCCGAGGAACGCGAGGAGCTCGCCCGGCTGCTGGTCGAGGGGGCGCGCAAGGACCCCGCGCACGCCCGGGCGCTGGCCGCCTGGCTGACCGGTCTGGCCGACCGGGAGGGCACGGCAGCCGATGCGGCGCCGCGGCTGCTGCCGGTCTCCACCCGGTACTTCACCGACCGCAAGGGGCCGCTCGCCGCACTCGACAAGGAAGCCGGCCGCAAGCCCGACGGCCGGCCCCGGCAGGTGCTGCTGCACGGCCCGGACGGCATCGGCACCAGCGCGGTGGCGATCCACTGGGGAGGGCGGGAGACCCACCGGTTCCCCGACGGGCAGCTGTACGCCGACCTGCGCGCCGCCGGACCGCAGGGCGCCGCCGACCCGGCGACCGTGCTGCGCCGCTTCCTGCAACGGCTCGGCGTACCCGCCGACCAGCTGCCCGCCACCGTCGAGGACCGGGCCGAACGCTTCGGTCAACTGCTGGCCGGGCGACGGCTGCTGGTCGTCCTCGACCACGCGCACTCGGCCGCCCAGGTGCGGCCGCTGCTCACCGCCGCACCCGGCGTGGTCACCCTCATCACCGCGCGCCGCCCGCTGGCCGGGCTGGACGCGCTGAACATCCCCGTCGGCCCGCTCGCCGACAAGGACGCCCGCCGGCTGCTCACCGACCTGGCCGGCAAACACGCCGTCAGCGCCGCCAAGGCCACCCTGCCCGGGGTGCTGGAACGCTGCGCCGGATCGCCGTTCGCGCTGCGCGCCGCCGCCCCCGTACTGGGCGAGGCCGCGCCCCGGGCCCTCGCCGGGCAGGTCTTCGCCGACCCCGTGGAGGCCGCGACGGCCGACCGGTACGCCCGCCTCACGCCGAACAGCGCTCTGGTGTACCGCAGTTGCGCGCTGCGCCAGTGGCCCGCGATCGGCCCCGGCGCCGCCGCGGCCGCCACCGGACTGACCGAGGCGGAGGCCGTCGAGGCACTGGACGAACTGGCCGCCGCCGGACTGCTGGAGACCGCGCTCGACGGCCGCCACCGCTACCGCCCGGCCGTCCGCCGGCACGCCGAGGCGGCGGCGGTGCGGGAGGACGGCCTCGCGGCCTGCACCGCTGCCGTGCGGCGCACCGTCGAGCACTACCTGCGCCTCGCCGTCCGGGCCGACCACGCGGCGCTCCCGCAGCGCTGGCACCTCGGCCCGCTGTACGCGGAGCTCGGCCCGGACGGCTACCCCGACGAGGCCGCGGCGCTGGCGGCACTCGGGGCGGAGCTGCCCAACCTGGTGGAAGCCGTGTGCGCCGCCGAGGAGTTCGCCGCGCCCGAGGTGGTCTGCCAGCTGGTCGAGGCGCTGTGGGCGGTCCAGCTGAAGGCCGGGCGGCACGACGAGCTGCTGCCCGCGCTGCGCGCCGGTGCGCGGGCCGCGTCCGCTGTCGGAGCTTCGACGGCGGCCCGGATGCACGTCCAACTCGCGCTGGCGCTCACCGAGTTGCAGGAGTTCGGCGAGGCCGAGCAGCAGCTGGTACTGGCCGCAGACGTCGAACGGGCGGACGGTCACCTGCGCGGGCAGGCCACCGCCGTGGAGACGCTCGGGCTGCTGAGGCTCCGCCAGTGGCGCTGGGCCGAGGCACTGGAGTGCTTCGACCGGGCCGTCGGACTGCTCGACGGCATCGGGGACGGTGACAGCGGACAGGCCGACCTGCCCCGGGCCCGCGCCCTGCTCGGCCGGCACCGCGGCCGGGCGCTGCGCGGACTGGGCCGGTTCGAGGAGGCCCGGGCGTCGATCGAGCAGGCGGTGGCGTTCTTCCGCGGCACGGGGGAGGGGTACAACCTCGCCCGCGCGCTCACCGACCTGGCCCAGACGCTCATCGACCAGGGGCACGGGCCGCAGGCGCTGCCGCTGCTGGACGAGGCCGGGGTACTGCTGGAGCGCGGCGGCGCGGTGTTCCACCTGATGCCGCTGGCGGTGCTGCGCTCGCTGTGCGGGGACGAGGGCGAGTGACCGTCGCCCGGTGAGTCGGGGCCGCTGCGCGTCAATGGAGCTGAGTGACCGTCACCCGGTGAGCCGCCCCGCCGGTGCGGACGGTCAGCGACGGTGCGGTCGGGCCCAGGGCGAGCAGGGCGGAGGCGGCGGTGGCCGGGTCGAGGCCGTCGGGGGTGGTGGTCAACTCCACGGCCGCGCCGGAGCGGTGGCGGGCCGTGCAGGTGGTCGGGCCGGTGATCTGGACGGCCAGGGTGCAGGCGCGGTGACGGCGCAGGGTGCGTTCGGCCCAGGCGAGCGGCGGGTCGAGGCGTGGGTCGTCGGGGGAACCGTGGCGGAGGATGACGTCGGCGAGGGCCAGGGTGCCCGGGTCCAGGGTGTCCTCGTGCACGACCAGCTGGGCAGTGCCGGGGCCCTCCGGCTCGTAGCGGGGGCCGGCGAAGCGGCGTATCCCGACCGTGCCGTCCGCGCGGGGGTGAGCCAGGACCCGGACGGGCGCCGTCACCACGGGCGGCTGATGGGCGGGCAGGGGCAGCAGGTCGAGCAGGGCGGGTGCGGGCGGCTCGGGGAGGTCGAGGAGACGGTGGAACAGGGCGCGCAGCAGCCCGGCGGACTCGCCCGGGCGGGAGCTGGTCAGCTCGGCCGGTCCGGCGGGCACCGCACCCCGGGCGAGCAGGTCCGCCAGCTGCGGGGCGAGCGGCGCGTGCGGATCGAGCTTCGGGGCCTCCCGGACGAACTCGGCGACCTGTGAGCCGTCGTCGAGGACGGACGTACCGGCGGCTGCCAGCACCACCGGGGTGCCCAGCGCCGCCGCGTAGTAGCTCACCGAGCCGAAGTCGCCGATCACGGCGTCCGCGGCGATCAGTGCCTGCCGCCAGTCCGCTACTGGGTCGATCAGGGTCGCCCCCGCCCGGCGGGCGCCGTCGAGCCAGAGCCGGACCTGGCCGGGACCGTGGCCGTGCCACACGTTGGGGTGCAGCACCACGGCGACCCGGTACTCGTCCAGCGGCAGCTCGGGCAGCCGGGAGAGCAGCAGCGGCAGGACGTCCTCCGCGCCGCCGTCGCCGAACAGGGAGGTCGGGTTCCAGGTCGAGTTGAGGACGATCAGGCGCTGGTTCGGCCGGACGCCGAAGGCCCGGCGGAACGCGTCGCGGCGGGGGCGGGCCGCGAGGATGCGGTCGAAGCACGGGTCACCGCCGAGAACCGCCGTGTGGGCCGCCTCCGGGCAGGCCGCCGCGAGACGGTCGAGCTGGTCGGGGTGGGACAGCACCAGCGCATCGGCGACCGGAACCCCGTCGTGGAGCAGCCACTCGCGCGACAGCCCGAACACCGGCGCCCCGGCCCCCGACTCCCCGGTGTCCGGTGTCCGGTGTCCGGTGTCCGGTGTTGCCAGCTTCTTATTGTAGCCAACGCCGTGCGAAAGGACGATCAACTGGCTTTTGAGCTCGTGGAGTTGACCGCCGAAGCTGGCCGAGATCGCCAACTCGGGAGCGAGGTCGAGGGCCTGCTCCCAGGGGACGACCGGGATGCCCAGGGCGTGGAGGAGTTCGGGCAGGCCGGAGCGGAACGGGGAGCTGCCCGGGCAGGTGGCCAGCAGTTGGATGCGCAGATCGTCGCGGAACAGGCCGACCACGTCGAGCAGCCGGGTCGCCGAGGTGACGTTGTGCGCCACCAGCAGGACCCGCCGGCATTCGCCCCGGGTGGTCCACCGGGCGGAGTCGTCGCCGACCGGCACCCTGATCCACTCGCCCAGCAAGCCGTTCCTCCGTGATCGTTCCACCACCGCCCCGGCAGCTTAGCGATCACCGGCGGGCGGCGGACCGGCTTCCGGGGGCGAACGGCTACCGGCGCAGCAGCAGGCCGAGCCGCGGGGCGAGCAGCGGCCGCAGCAGGCGGGTCACCGGGGGAGTGGAGAGCAGCAGGGTGAGCGCGGCGGCCCCGGCGGTGAGGGCGAGTTGGCCCGCCGGGGAGGCGAGGAAGGCCCCGTCGTAGGCGCCCCGGTGGACCAGGATGAGCTGGAGGAAGGGGTGGACCAGGAAGGCGGACGGGCCCGCCGCGCCGAGCGTCGTGAACCAGGCGTGCCGGGCGGGCATGAGGGCGAGGAAGGCCGTGCCGAGCACCGCCCCGGCGATGCCCAGGGCCAGCGAGAGGGCCGCCCAGTGCAGGTACCCGGAGTGCAGGCCGGCGGCGCTCGTGCTGCGGTACAGCCAAGCGGCGTCCAGGCGCGGCACCGCCCAGTACGCGGCGACGGCGGCGAGCGCGAACAACGGGACGGCCGCGATCCGCAGGGCGCGGTGGCCGCGCAGGGCGAGGACCCGGTCGCGGTCGAGGGTGAGGCCGGCGACGAAGAACGGCAGGAACTGGAGGGTCCGGCCGATCGACAGCTGCGGGGTGAGCGGGAGGGCCCCGGCGAGCAGCGCGATCGCGACGGCGACGGTGACCGGCGCGCGCAACTGCCGCCACAGCGGTGCGCTCAGCCGCCACAGGAACAGCGACAGCAGGAACCAGGTGACCCAGGCGGGGGTGAGCAGGTCCAGGCGGAACGGCCGGCCGTCCAGCCACACCGTGAATCCGCCGAGCAGCGTGGTCCACAGCAGGTAGGGCGCCAGCACGCCGCCGATCAGCCGGTCGACCTGGCCAGGCCGGGCGGTGAAGGAGCGGGAGAACCAGCCGGAGACGAACACGAACACCGGCATGTGGAAGGCGTACACCAGCAGGTACGCCGCGTGCACCGCCCGGTGCCCGGGCTGCCGGGCCAGCGGCTCCCAGAAGTGCCCGCAGACCACCAGGACCAGGGCCAGCAGCTTGGCGTTGTCGAAGAACGCCTCCCGGGCCCGGCCGCCTCGGCCCGCACCGGCGGTGGGCGGCAGTGGCGGCGCGGGTGACGGTTCGGCGAGCAAGGGGGGAACTCCGGGCTCGGCGGGCGGCGGACCCTCAGGACTCTACGAGCCCGACCGCCCGGCGCCGGGGCATCAGCGCTTCAGGTAGGCGAGTACGGCCAGCACCCGGCGGTTGGCGTCCGGAGTGTTGTCGATCCGGAGCTTGCCGAAGATCGCGGCGGTGTGCTTGGCCACCGCGCTCTCGCCGATGTGCAGTTCGGCCATCACGGCGGCGTTGGAGCGTCCCTCGGCCATCAGGCGCAGCACGTCGAGTTCGCGGGGCGACAGGTCGGCGGTGGTGCCGCGGGCGGTGGAGCGGGCCATCAGACGGGCGATCACCTGCGGGTCCATCACGGTGCCGCCGGAGGCGACGGTGCGGACGGCGTCGATGAACTGCGCGGTGTGGGTGACCCGGTCCTTGAGCAGGTAGCCGACCGCGCCCTGCCCGTCGGCGAGCAGCTCCTGCGCGTACAGCTGCTCCACGTACTGGGACAGCACCAGCACCGGCAGGCCGGGGCGTTCGCGGCGGACGGTGAGCGCGGCCTGCAGGCCCTCGTCGGTGTGGGTGGGCGGCAGGCGGATGTCGACGACGGCCACGTCGGGGCGCAGCTCGCGCAGGGCGCGCAGCAGTTCGGGGCCGTTGTCGACGGCGGCGACGACCTCGAAGCCGTGTTCGGTGAGGGTGCGGCTCAGGCCGTCACGGAGGAGGAAGAGGTCTTCGGCGAGGACGACGCGCACGGGAGCTCCAGGGTCGCGGTGGTCGGTCCGCCCGGCGGGCTGACCAGGGCGAGGGTGCCGTCGAAGGCGGCCAGTCGGCGGCGTACCCCGGCCAGGCCGCTGCCGCCGGACGGGTCGGCGCCGCCGCGGCCGTCGTCGGTGACGGTGGCCCGCAGCAGGCCGTCGGCGCAGCGCAGCCGGATCCGTACGGTGCTGCCGCCGGAGTGCTTGCCCGCGTTGGCGAGCAGTTCGGCGATCGCGAAGTAGGCGGCGCCCTCGACGGCGGCGGGCAGCCGGCCGGGCAGGTCGGCGTCCACCTCGACGTCCAGGAAGGCGTCCAGGGCGAGCGAGCGGACGGCGTCGGGCAGGCCGCGGTCGGCGAGCACCGGCGGGAGGATGCCGTGCACGAGGTCGCGCAGTTCCTGCAGGGCCCGCTCGGAGCTGGCCCGGACCTCGCCGAGCAGCCGGCGGGCGGCGGCCGGGTCGCTGTCGACCAGCCGGTCGGCCTGGTCGAGGGTCAGGCCGAGGGCGACCAGCCGGGCCTGCGCGCCGTCGTGCAGGTCGCGTTCGATCCGGCGCAGTTCGGCGGCCTGGGTGTCGAGGGCGTCGGCGCGGCTGTCCGTCAGCTGACCGATCCGGCGCTCCAGCCGGGTCGCGTACGGGTCGCCCAGCAGGCGGCCGGTCCACTCGCCGTAGCGGACCAGCACCCGGACGGCCAGCCACAGGCCCGCCGCGACGAAGGCCAGGCCGAGCGCGGCGGCGGTGAGCGCGGTGGCGGTGGACTCCACCGGGACGAAGGCGTACCAGTTGTCCGGGCCGAGGTACTGCCAGATGAACGGCTGCACCAGCGCGCCGAACAGGCCGAAACCGACCAGCGTCGGCGGGACGGCGACCAGCAGGCCGGTGGTCCACGGGCCGAAGCAGCACCAGGCGAGGTCGCGCCAGAACGCGTGGGAGCCGAGCACCGCCACCGCCCGGCCGGTGACGGTCGGGGCGGCGGGCAGCGGTTCGGGCGGGTCGATCACGGTGCCCGTCCAGCGGGCGGTGCGGTCGCGTTTGCGGTCGCTGCCGCGGCGCAGCAGGCCGGCCGCGGACGGCAGCAGCAGCAGACCCAGGCCGACCGGCAGCAGCATCAGCGCGCCGAGCACCGCGAGCGAGCGCAGGGACGTCACCAGGGCGTCCAGGGACAGTCGTTGGCACCGGCCGAGAGCGACCAGTGGTCCCGGGATGCGCATCTGTCGGTCCGTCATGTCGTCGCGAGCCTATCCGTACGGGCCGGGCGGCGGTCGGCCAGGACCCAGGGCAGCGCGACCAGCACGCCCGCCGCGCCGAACAGCAGCATCGGCTCCACCGCGCCGGACTCCTCGTCCAGGAACAGCAGCATGCCCAGGTTCACCAGGGTGTGGAAGCCGCCGGCGAGCAGCAGCCGGTGGGCGCCGATCCGCTCCCAGGCCAGGCCGAGCAGCATCGACATGGCGACCGTCGCCGCCAGGAACCCGGCCGCGTACGCCGGGGCCTGCGCGAACACCTGCACATGCCAGCAGCCCCAGAGCAGGCCGACCGCGGCGGACGAGCCGAGCGGCCCGAAACGGGTGCGCAGCAGTGGCTGCAGCAGGCAGCGCCAGCCGATCTCCTCGCCGCACGCGCCGACCAGTTGGGCCACCACGATCACCCCGAACGGGGCGGCCAGCGAACCCGGGTCGCGCACCGGGACGCTGCCGTGCAGCAGCAGCGCGCCGGCCACCGCCAGCGCGGTGATCGCCAGGGCGCTGAGCAGCAGCGGCCCGCGCGGGCCGCGCGCCCCGCCGGCCGTCAGCAGGCCCCACACCTGCGACGGCCGCATCAGGGCGACCGCGGCCACGCCCAACGCCGGGCCGAACTGGGTCAGTTGGAGGACTTCGTCGGGCAGTCCGGTGAGCGGCTGGACGGCGCCCAGCAGGCCGGCGGCCGGAAAGGCCACCGCGAGGAAGAGCGCGGCGGGGCCGAACCAGCCGGTCCGGGTGTTGCGCATGGGAGTTCGCCTCTCGGTCGGGATCGTCCTGTCACCCATGACGATCCCGGGTGGGGCGGCCCGTGCCATTGCAGCCACCTGCCCGGCCGGGGTGCACCCAGCTGCACCCCCCTTGCCTCCTCAGGCGGCCGCCAGTGCGGGCAGCCGGGAGGCCAGCAGGGCGAGCTGCACCTGCGAGCTGACACCGGACTTGGCGCGGATCCGGCGCAGGTAGGTGTCCACGGTGTGCGGGCTGAGCCCCAGCCGGCGGGCGATCGTCGCGTAGCTGGCGCCCTCGCCGACCAGGTGCAGGACCTGGAGCTCGCGGCGACTGAACTCGATGGCGGCAGCGGGCTGCTGGACGGTGGAGGTGTGCATGGTGGGAACTCCCGGAGGTCGAGGTGGCAGCGGGGGTCAGTTCCAGGGCTGGCAGTTGGGGGTCTCGCAGGCGCCGCCCCACGAGGTGTCCCCGCCCAGCGGGGTGGTGGGCAGCTCGGTCGGCAGCTGCTGCTGCAGCGTGGTGGGGGCGGCCGGGGCGGTGTCGGCGGAGGCCGGGGAAACGGCGGCGAACAGGGCCGCGACGGTGACGGCGGCGAGGGCGAGGGCGCGCTTCATGGGGGGCCTCCGAGGGCGGTTGCGGTGTGGGGAACGGGCCTGTCGGGCGTGGCGCCCGGTGTTGATCGGCCTGCATCCAGCATGTCCGGCGGGTAGGCCCGGGACCACCGGGTGCCCACCTCATCAACTGCGCTGGCAGCAAAGTGACCAGGGGACGAAACAGATCGAACCGGGCGAAAGGCCGCACCTCGCCGGGCGGCCGTCGCACCGGGCCGGTGTCGCGCGATCTCGTGACTGTCCGCCAGGTTTGACGGCGCCCCAGGATGGCTCGACGGTCCCCGAGACGGCTCGGTGCCCGCTCCGGAAGGGTGGCAGTCGTGCAGTGGTACGAGGAGGAGGACCGGCCGTCCCCGGAACAGGACGGCCAGGTGGCCGAGTTGGCGGCCTTCCTGCGGGGCGGCACCGCCCGCTCCGCCCCGGCGCTGATGTGGAGCGAACAGGAGCCCTCTCCGGACGGCTCCGCCGACGCGCTGGCCGCCGCACTGGAACGGGAGTTGGCCCGCCCCGTACGGGCCGTCGCCGACCGTCCCGCCGGGCCGTGGCGGCGCGGCCACGTCGCGGTGCTGCTGGTGCAACGGCGCGGCGCCGCGGAGATCCAGCTGAGCCCACCCCCCGGCTCCGCCGCCGGCCGCAGCACGCTGCGCCTGCGCGCCGCCCAGTGCCTGCTGGTGCCCGCCGACTGGAGCTACCGCCTCGACCCCGGCAGCCCCGCGCGGCCGCTCACGCTCGCGCTGCCCTGACGCCCCGCCGGCCGGCCCCCTCGGCGGCGGAAGGTAGCCTGCGCCCGGTATTCGAAGATCGAACTGCGGCTCGGCGCGTGCACCGCCCGGGCCCGCAGCCTCGACGCGGAGATCCTGGAGGCATTCGGATGAGCACCTGGCACCCCCCGGCCCCGCCCGGCACCCGCACCGGCCCGCTGCCGCGGCGCTCCGCGTTCGGGCTGCGGCTCCAGTTCGGCCTGCAGTGGTTCTGGCTGCCGTTCCGGATCACCTGGGACTTCCTGGACGGCTCGGTGGCGCTCGACGGAACGGCCGAGCCCGGCGCGTCCAAGTTCGTGCTCACGCCGAGCCGTTACCGCCTGGAGCGGCGCGGCACCCGCGAGGAGTGGGAGGCCTGGGCCGCGCGGGCACTCGACCGGGGCATCGAGCAGGGGCTGGCCAGGGTGCGGTCGCGCCTGGGGCACAACGCGAAGTACCGCTACAAGTACAAGGGCAAGGATCTGGTGCCCAGCACGAGCATCCGGCGGCGCTACTACCGGGGCATCGGCCTCGGCGGGCTGGCCGCCCTGGCCGCGAGCCGCGGCTGGCAGGTCGACTGGAGCAGCGACCCGGCTCAGGCCCGGGTCTTCCAGCCACAGGCCTGACGGGACGGGGCGTCAGTCGTCCTCGAACGGCTCCTCGCTGAAGCGGAACCACGCGTGCGGTGGCTTGATGTGCAGCAGGAACTCGGCGACCGGGCCCTCCGGGGCGTGCAGGGTGTACCTCTTCTCCAGCTCGGTGTAGTGCTGGTCCCAGGCCTCCCACTCCTCGGCCTGGTTCAGCCGGCGGTTCTCGGCGAAGTCGGGTTCGGCCGCGGGCCAGCCGGGGCCGGGCAGGAAGTCTCCGTACAGCCAGGGGAAGTCGGCGTCGGTGATGCGGATCTCGCCGACCAGGCCGTCGCCGCGCATCAGACGCCAGGTCTCGTCGGTGAACGCCATGCGGAGCTCCTCCGGGGTGCGGGGGCACGGGCGGTGACAGTCTGTCGGAGGGGTCTGACAGCGCCCAAGGCCAGGAGATCATCCGGGAGTTCACTCGAACGAGTGGATTGTGGCGTCCGGGCGGCAGAGTTGGGTACCGGTGACCGAGGGTCGGAGGGCTCGTTAGGCATCGCGCCGATCTCTGTCGTCGAAAAAGGGGCGGGACCCAGTGGCTCAGCCGTTCGAACTGCCGGACTTCTACGTGCCGTACCCGGCGCGCATCAACCCGCACTACGAGAAGGCGCGGGTGCACACCAAGGAGTGGGCGCGCGACTTCGGCATGCTGGAGGGATCGGGCATCTGGGAGGAGCACGATCTCGACTCGCACGACTACGCGCTGCTCTGCTCCTACACCCACCCCGACTGCGACAGCGAGGCACTCGACCTCGTCACCGACTGGTACACCTGGGTCTTCTTCTTCGACGACCACTTCCTGGAGATCTTCAAGCGCACCCTCGACCGCGAGGGCGGCAAGGCCTACCTGGACCGGCTGCCCGCCTTCATGCCGATGGACCTCGCCGACGGTTTCCCCGAGGCCACCAACCCGGTCGAGGCGGGCCTGGCGGACCTGTGGCAGCGCACCGTCCCGCACATGTCGGCCGACTGGCGGGCCCGGTTCGCCGAATCCACCCGGAACCTGCTGAACGAGTCCCTCTGGGAGCTCTCCAACATCAACGAGGGCCGGGTCTCCAACCCCGTCGAGTACATCGAGATGCGCCGCAAGGTCGGCGGCGCCCCCTGGTCGGCCGGCCTGGTCGAGTACGCCGCGCAGGCCGAGGTGCCCGAGGCGGTCGCGTACTCCCGTCCGCTGCGGGTCCTGCGGGACGCCTTCTCCGACGGCGTGCACCTGCGCAACGACTTGTTCTCCTACGAGCGCGAGATCGGCGAGGAAGGCGAACTCTCCAACGGCGTCCTGGTGCTGGAGACCTTCCTCGGCTGCTCCACGCAGGAGGCCGCGAACGCGGTCAACGACCTGCTCACCTCCCGCCTCCAGCAGTTCGAGAACACCGCGCTCACCGAACTCCCGGGCCTGTTCGCCGAGTACGCACTCGGCCCGGAGGAGATCGCCCGCGTCCTGGCGTACGTCAAGGGCATGCAGGACTGGCAGTCCGGCGGCCACGTATGGCACATGCGCTCCAGCCGCTACATGAACGGCGGAGGCGCGGCAGCCCCCGCCCTCGGCCCCAGGGGACTCGGCACCTCCGCCGCCAACATCCGCCTCGCGGCGGGCATCCGCGGCCTGCGCAGCTTCGCCCACACCCCGCACCGCAAGGTCGGGCCCTCGCGGATGCCCGACTTCCCGATGCCGTACGCCGTCTCGCTCAACCCGCACCTGGACGCCTCCCGCGAGAACGTCGTCCACTGGGCCCGCGAGTTCGGCCTGCTCGACCCCGAGCCCGGCGTCCCCGCCTCCGACATCTGGACCGAACAGAAGCTCCGCGACTACGACTTCCCGCTGTGCGCCGCCGGCATCGACCCCGACGGCACCCCCGCCGAGCTCGACCTCAGCTCCGCCTGGCTCACCTGGGGCACCTACGCCGACGACTACTACCCCCCGGTCTTCGGCGCCCCCCGCGACCTCGCCGGCGCGAAGCTCACCAACGAGCGGCTGTACGCGCTGATGACGCTCGACGGAAGCCTCCCCTTCCCGCCGCGCAACGCACTGGAGGCCGGCCTCGCCGACCTCTGGCAGCGCACCATCGTGCCCTTCTCCACCTCCGCCCGGGCCAAGTTCCGCAAGGCCGTCGGCGACATGATCGACAGCTGGCTGTGGGAGCTGGCCAACGGCGCGCAGAACCGCATCCCGGACCCCGTCGACTACATCGAGATGCGGCGTGCGACATTCGGCTCCGACCTGACGATGAGCCTGTCCCGGCTCGGGCGCGGGGAGGTGATCCCCGAGGAGGTGTACCTGAGCGGCACCATGCGGGCGATCGAGAACTCGGCGGCGGACTACGCCTGCCTGGTCAACGACCTGCACTCGTACCAGAAGGAGATCGAGTACGAGGGGGAGTTCCACAACCTGGTCCGGGTGGTGGAGAACTTCTTCTCCTGCGAGTACCCCGTGGCGGTGGACATCGTCGCCGACCTGATGGGCTCCCGGCTGAGCCAGTTCCAGCACGTGGTGGAGGGCGAACTGCCGCTGCTGAAGCAGGACTTCGGCATCGAGGGGGAGGCTTCGGAGGCACTCGACGGGTACGTCCACGAGCTGGAGGACTGGATGGCCGCAGTCCTCAACTGGCACCAGAAGTGCCGGCGTTACACCGAGGACGTCCTCAAGCGCCACTTCGCACCCGGGACGGCCGTTCCGGCGGATCTGGGGATGTCGGCGATGCGGATTCTCGCGGAGCTCAGGGGTAGCACGAGAGCGGATGGGCGCGAAAACAGGGGCGCGTGGGGGTACCTCCCGGCCCGCTAGGGCTGGGGGAGAACTGCGCGACAAGCGCTCACCACGTCCGCAAGGTCGCGATCAAGTGCAGGTCATTGTCCTGCGTCGCGATCTTGCGGTCGGGTGCCTTCCGCCTCGCGCAGTTCCCCGCGCCCCTGGTGGTGCTCTCCCTGGTTGCGCACCCTCGCAGTTCCCCACGCCCCTGGTGGTGCTCTCCCAGGGTTGTGCAGCTCTATTCCGGCATGTGCGGCTGGTGGTGATGGTGGTGCGGCCGGTGTCCGCGCGGGTGGCGGGTGAGGGTGTAGCCGAGGACGCCGGCGAGGGCGGCGAGGATGCCGCCTGCGGCGGTCCACCACCAGCGGGTGTTCCAGCCGGAGAAGAGGTCCGAGTACCAGTGGGTCTCTTCCGCGGTGGGGGCCGCCGCGTACGCGGCACTCGCGCTGGGGGCGGGCGTCGCCGCCGGCCCGCTCGCGGTGGAGCCGGCGTTGACCGGCGGGACGAGCGGGGCCTTCAGCGACCCGCCTTCGGGCTGGGCGTCGTTGAGGCCGCCCGTGGTGGCGACGTGCACGTGGACCTGGGAGGCGAGGCCGAGGTCCTGCTGCGGGATGTCGCTGGTGGAGAGCCGGATGTAGTAGGTGCCGGGCAGCGGGTCGCCGGACCAGGGCTCGGCCCAGGAGCGGATCTGCCGCAGGGTGCAGCTCAGGGCGATGGTGGTGGCGCTCTGTTCGGCGCTGCCGTTCTGCGGTCCTGCGGTGCAGGCCTGGCGGCGGCGCAGGCCGTCGAAGAGTTCGACGGTCCAGGTCTGTGCGCCGTGCCGGTCGGCGGCGTCCGGGAGGGTGACCTTGACCTGGACGGTGGCGGTCTGGCCTTCGGCGGCCGGGAACGCCCAGTACAGGTAGTCGCCGGTGGAGACCGGCACGTCCGCGTCCTGGCCGGCGGCCAGCGTGGTGGCGGTGAGGAAGCTGGTGCCGACCGAGTTGAGTACCGGCTTGGTGCCGCCGCTCGCGGACGGCGAGGGCGACGGCGAAGCCGCACTCGCGGAGGGGGCGAGCAGGAGCAGGCCGGTGAGCGCGGCGGCCGGGGCCGCGAGGGTGAAGAGCTTGCGCATCGTCAGTTCTCCCGCCAGACGGCGATCCGCCAGCGTGCCAGCCAGCCGAAGATCAGACCGGCGAGCAGGCCGGCCAGGGTGAGCACACCGAGCAGGATCCAGCCGCGGCCGAGGCCCATCGCGGCGCCGTCGGGCGCGGGGGAGGCGGCGGCGACGTCGACGGTCAGTTCCAGCGGCAGTCCGGGGTCGGCGGCCTGTGTGGCGGCCTGGCCGGCGAAGGAGTTGCTGACGATCAGGCAGACGGTGCGGTCGGTGCTCGCCTTGGTGCCGGAACTCGCCGACGGGGAGGCCGAGTCGGTGCCGGGCGCGGACCAGCGGACGCCGGTGGACGCCACGTCGGTGCGGCCGGAGCCGGCGTCGCTGCCGCGGACCAGTTCCTGGCCGCTGCTGTCGGTGGCCTGCAACAGGACCCCGTAGTCACGGGCGACGGCCCGGTCCGGGGTGACGCTGACCGAGGCGCGCAGTTCCTGGCCGGCCTTCACCGGCACCCGGTACACCCGGTGCTCGGAGAACTTCTCCCGGTCGCTGTACACGCCGGGCGCCAGGATCGGCGCGTTGGGGCACTGTTCGGCGCCGGTCACCTTCGCGGGGGTGATGGTGTGGGTGTCCTGGGCGCGGGTGACGATCTGCTTGACGCGCTGGGTCAGCTGTTCCTGGGTGCGGACGTCGGTGAAGGTGCCGCCGGTCGCGTTGGCGATGCACAGCAGTTGCTGGCGGGTCTTGTCGTCGTGCGCCAGTCCGAGGGTGTCGACCACCAGGTGGATGCCCTGGCTGGCGAGTTCGCGGGCCACGTCGCACGGGTCGGGCGGGGCGCAGGTGTCCTCGCCGTCGGTGATCAGCACGATCCGGCGGGTGGTCGGGCCGGTACCGAGGTCCTGGGCGGCGGCGCGCAGCGCCACGCCGATCGGGGTCCAGCCCGTCGGGCGGACGGTGGCGACGGCGGTCTTGGCCTCGACCTTGTTGGTCTTGCCGACGGGGAAGAGCTGCTTGGTGTCCTTGCAGCCTTCCTTCTGGTCGCTGCCGGGGTAGGTCGCGCCGAGGGTGCGCAGGCCGAACTCGGTCTCGTCGGGCAGTGCGTCGATGACCTCGTTGATGGACTGCTGGGCGACCGCGATCCGGCTCTTGCCCTGGATGTCGGCGGTCCGCATCGACCCCGACCCGTCCAGGACGAGGTCGACCTTGGGCGCTTCGGTCGCGGCGGGCGGGGCCCCGGGCTCGTCGGCGTGCGCGGGCAGGGTGCCGAGCACGGTGCCGGCGACTATCGTCAGCGCCCCGAGCAGGGCGGCTCCGCGGGCCGTCCGTCGTTTCTTGGTAAGGGTGATCACCGCCGCATCCTAGGGACCGTCAGTTCCAATCACCCAATGCGGGTGGTGAGCGCGACGTACGCTGAACTGGTCGGCACAGCAGGCGGGGAGAGCACATGACGGTGCGTCTGGCGGGCGTCGGAAAGCGCTACGGACGCGGGGGGCCGTGGGTTCTGCGGGAGGTCGGGCTGACGCTCCGTCCGGGCTCCCTGGTGCGGATCGAGGGCGCCAACGGCAGCGGCAAGTCGACGCTGCTGAAGCTGCTCGCCGGGATCGAGCGCGCCGAGCGGGGAACGGTCGAGGTGCCCGCCGGCCGGGCGTACGTCCCGGAGCGGTTCCCGCCCGCGCTGCCGTTCGACGCCCGCGGCTACCTGTGCCACCTGGGCCGGATCCGCGGGCTGTCCGACGGGGAGGCGCGACGGCGCGCCGACCACTGGCTGGAGCGGTTCGGCATCGCCGGGTACGCGGGTACCCCGATCGGCCGGCTCTCCAAGGGGACGTGCCAGAAGGTCGCGGTGGCTCAGGCGATGCTCGCCGAGGCCGAGTTGCTGTTGCTGGACGAGGCGTGGACCGGGCTCGACCAGAACGCCCGCGGCGAACTCGACAGCGCGGTCGCCGAACGGGCCGCGGCCGGCGGCCTGGTGGTGTTCGTCGACCACGATCCGACCCGGCTGGCAGGCCTGACCACCGAAGGTCACCGGGTCAGTGACGGCACGCTGCACGAAGTCCCGCTGCCCGGCGTCGAGGAGGACGGGCCGCGTACGGCGGTCGTGGTCGAGGCCGAGACGCTGCCCGAGTGGCTCCCGGGCCGGCCCGAACGCAAACCGCTGGCCGACGGCGCCACCCGGCTGGACGTCCCGGCCGCGCACTCCGACGCGCTGCTGCGCCGCCTCCTGGTGGCCCACCCGCCGGTGCACATCAGGTCCGTCGGGCAGGAGGCGTCATGACGGTGCGGATGCTGACGCGCTACCACTTGGAGCTGCTGCTGCGCTCGCAGCGCTGGCTGCCGCCCGGGCTGCTGTACCTGCTGCTGATGGGCCTGGGTGTGTCGAGCGGCGACGAGGCGCTGTCGGCGGCGGCGTTCTCGGCGGGCCTGCTGGTGCCGGTGACGGGCTGGCTGGTGCGCTCGGCGGTGACGGCGGAGCCCGCGCAGTCCCGGGCCTGCCTGGTGGCGGCGGCGGGTTGGCGGCGGGTGCACCTGTCGGGGCTGCTGGCGGCGGCGCTGGCCGGTCTGGCGCTGGGCGGGGCGGGTCTGGCGGCGGTGCTGCTGGTGGGCAGCGGCGGCTCCGGGGTGGCGGTGGCGGCCGGCGTGCTGGCCACCGTGGTGTGCGTGCTGACGGGCGCGGCGGTGGGCGCGGTGTGCAACCGTCCGGTGGTGGCGGGCGCGCAGTACGCGGTGCCGCTGGGGCTGGCCGCGATGGTGCTGGCGCTGCTGGTGCCGGGTTCGCCGGCCAACGTGGTGGTGCGGGCGCTGGTGCTGGGTTCGCGGCACCACGCGCTGTCCGTGCCGTGGTGGACGCTCGTGGGTGCGGCGGCGCTGGCGGCGGCCGCCTGGTGGGCGGCGGTGGCCGTGGCGGAGCGCCGGGGCGAGTGAGCGGCAGGGAACCGGACACACCGCAGTAGATGGGATTAAATGCGGCGGATGGTGGCTAGGGTGCTGGGGACGTGCCCGATGCCTTGCCGGAAGGAACCCCGCTGTGAGCAACCTGTTCGCGATCGCCTACCCCGATGTCACCACCGCACAGAAGGTCCGGGACGAGCTGATCGGCCTGCAGAAGCAGCGGCTGATCGACCTGGAGGACATCGTGGTGGTCGAGCGCCACCCGGACGGGAAGATCAAGCTCCACCAGGCGGTCTCCAACACCGGCCTGGGCGCGGCCTCCGGCGCCCTGTGGGGCGGCGTGATCGGCCTGCTGTTCCTGATGCCGGTGATCGGCGCGGCGATCGGCGGCGCGACCGGCGCGGCCGTCGGTGCCACCACCGACACCGGCGTGGACGACAACTTCATGCGGCAGGTCGGGCAGAAGCTGTCCCCGGGCAGCGCCGCGGTGTTCGCGCTGGTGCGCACCGCCACCCAGGACAAGGTGATCCCGGCGGTCGCGCAGTTCGGCGGCGAGCTGCTCCAGACCTCGCTGAGCCACCAGGAGGAGGAGCACCTGCGGGAGATCGCCCGGGCGGCGAACCCCGCGTCCACGCTCTGACCCTCCCTCGAGCGGTACCGGCGGGGTCGCTCGCACCCCGCCGTCCCTCCCCCCATCGAGCTGGCGAGGACGGCTGGTGGCCACTGACTACGCGGCCGGCGCGCGGCGCCCCCGGCGGTGGACCGAACTGCTGCTGGTGGTGGCCGCGGTGGGGTTGGCGGTGTTCGGCTACGTCGAGGTGGGCGTCAACATCGACGGCAAGGCGCCGCCGGACGCCGCCCAGTACGGCGCGGCCCTCGGTGTGCTGGCCCTGCTCGCGCACGGCGCGGTGCGCTGGCGGGCGAAGTGGGCGGACCCGCTGTTGCTGCCGATCGCGGTCCTGCTGAACGGCATCGGACTGGTCGTCATCTACCGGCTGGACCGCAACACCCCGCACCACGAGGCCGCCCCCACCCAACTGCTGTGGTCCACCCTCGGCGTGGGCCTGTTCATCACGGTGCTGCTCCTGCTGCGCGACCACCGCCGGCTCCAGCGCTACGCGTACCTCGGCGCGTTCGTGGCCCTCGTCCTGCTGGTGCTGCCGGTGTTCTTCCCGCCGGTGTACGGCTCGCGGATCTGGATCACGCTGGGCCCGCTGTCCTTCCAGCCCGGCGAGTTCGCCAAGATCCTGCTGGCGATCTTCTTCGCCGCGTACCTGGCACGGCACCGCGACGCGCTCGCCCTGACCGGCCGCCGGGTGCTGTGGTTCCGGTTGCCGCTCGGCCGGGTGCTCGGGCCGGTGCTGCTGATCTGGGCGGCGTTCGTCGGCGTGCTGGTCCTGGAGACCGACCTCGGTACCTCGCTGCTGTTCTTCGGCCTGTTCGTGGTGATGCTGTACGTGGCCACCGCCCGCACCGGCTGGATCGTCATCGGCCTGCTGCTGTCGGCCGTCGCCGCGGTCGGGGTGGGCTGGCTGTCGCCGCACGTGCACAGCCGGGTCTCCGACTGGCTGCATCCGCTGGCCTCGATCGAGGCCGGGCAGGGCGCCAACCAGATCGCCCAGTCGCTGTTCGCGTTCGCCTGGGGCGGCGAGCTCGGCACCGGTCTCGGTCTCGGCCATTCCGCGCTGATCGGCTTCGCCACCAAGTCCGACTTCATCCTCGCCACCATCGGCGAGGAACTCGGCCTGACCGGCCTGCTCGCGGTGTTCCTGCTGTACGCGCTGCTGGTCTCCCGGGGCTTTCGCACCGGCATCGCGCTGCGCGACCCGTTCGGGCGGCTGCTCGCCATCGGCCTGGCCGCGCTGGTCGCGATCCAGGTGTTCGTGGTGGCCGGCGGCGTCCTCGACCTGATCCCGCTGACCGGCATGACGCTGCCGTTCATCGCGCAGGGCGGTTCCTCGGTGGTCACCAACTGGATCATCGTGGCGTTGCTGGTGCGGATGAGCGACGTCGCCCGGCGGCCCGCGCCCTGGGAGGCGGCGTGAGGTTCACCCGCCCCGAGGGCACCAACGGCGGACCGCAGGGCCTGCCCGGCATCTCCACCACCGGTCGCCGGGCCGCCACCTTCTGCATGCTGCTGATCATCGCGCTGGCCGTCCAGGCCACCCGGGTCCAGGTCTTCCAGAAGCAGGAACTGGACGACAACAGCGCCAACCAGCGCGCCACCATCCAGCGGTACGCGCAGCCGCGCGGCAACCTGATCGCCGGCCAGCCCGTCACCGGCTCGGTCGCCACCGGCGGCCGCCTGGCGTACAAGCGCACCTACACCGACGGCCCGCTGTACGCCGCCGTCACCGGCTACTCCTCGCAGATCTACGGCAACACCCAGCTGGAGGGCGTCTACGACGACCTGCTCACCGGCACCGACCCCCGGCTGGCCGGCTGGGCGGTCTGGGACGCCATCACCCGCCACCAGCAGCCCGGCGGCGACGTGGTCACCACCATCGACCCGGCCGCGCAGCGCGCCGCCATGCAGGGGCTCGGCAACCAGCAGGGCGCCGTCGCCGCGATCGAACCCGCCACCGGCCGGATCCTCGCGCTGGCCTCCACCCCCAGCTACGACCCCGGCGCGATCGCCGGCGCCGGCACCGCCGACCAGGCCACCTGGGAGAAGCTCCAGGCCGACCCCGCCCAGCCGATGCTCAACCGGGCGCTGCGCCAGATCTACCCGCCCGGCTCCACCTTCAAGGTGGTCACCGCCGCGGCCGCCCTCGCCAATGGCACGGTGACGGACATCCAGGCCCCCACCGGCGCGCCCTACCCGTACGTGCTGCCCGGCACCACCACGACGCTCAACAACGACACCAGCGCCTGCGACCAGGCAGGGCTGTCGCTGGACGAGGCGATGACGATGTCCTGCAACAGCGTGATGGGCTGGCTCGGCGTGCAGACCGGCCTCGACCGGATGGTCGCGATGGCGAAGAACTTCGGCTTCGACGACGCGAAGCTCGACACCCCGGTGCGCGCCGCCCGCTCCAACTTCGACACCTCCATGAACAGCTCGCAGCTCGCGCTGTCCTCGATCGGCCAGTACAACACCGCCGCCACGCCGCTGGTGATGGCCATGGTCGCCGCCGGGGCCGCCGCCGACGGGCAGGTGATGCATCCACAGCTTGTGGAAAGGCTCACCAAGGCCGACGGCACCCAGGTCCAGCTGATGCGCCCCACCCTGTACCGGCAGGCCCTCGGGCCCGGCGTCGCCGCCGAGCTGCGCCGGCTGATGGTGAACGTGGTGAACAACGGCACCGGCACCAACGCGCAGATCCCCGGCGCCGAGGTCGGCGGCAAGACCGGTACCGCCGAGCACGGCGTCGACAACACCGGCACCCCGTACGCCTGGTTCATCGCCTGGGCCCGCCCGGCCGGCTCGACCGCCACCCCGCCGGTCGCGGTCGCCGTGGTGGTCGCCGACAGCCAGGCCACCGACGTCACCGGCGGAAAGCTGGCCGCGCCCATCGCCAAGGCCGTCATGCAAGCCGTCCTGAACCGGTGACCGCCCGCCACCTGTGGCGGATGGCCGTGCCCACCGCAAAGGCCTCATAACTATGCGGAAAGTCGTATTTGATATCGTTCCTGCCTGATTCCCACCAGAAGGACACCGATGAGCACCACCCGCCTGCTGCGGCGCAAGCCCGTGGACACCCTGATCGCCGAAGCGGGCGGAACCGGAGCCGGACATCTGCGCCGATCCATCGGCCTGTGGCAGCTCTCCGCGATCGGCATCGGCGCCACCGTCGGCACCGGCATCTTCTTCGTCCTCACCACCTCCGTCCCGGAAGCCGGGCCGGCCGTGGTGATGTCCTTCGTGATCGCCGCCGTCACGGCCGGCCTCACCGCGCTCTGCTACGCCGAACTCGCCTCCGCCATCCCGGTGGCCGGGTCCTCCTACTCGTACGCGTACGCCACCATGGGCGAACTGGTCGCGTACGGCGTCGGCGTCTGCCTGCTGATGGAGTACGGCGTCTCCGCGTCCGCGATCGCCGTCACCTGGGGCCAGTACCTCAACCAGTTCGCCGACCTGGCGTTCGGCCTGCACCTGCCCGCGGCGCTCACCGCCCCGCCCGGCGAGAACGGCGTCGTCAACCTGCCCGCCGTGGTGCTGGTCGCCCTGGTCACCGTGCTGCTGATCCGCGGCGTCGGCGAATCCACCAAGGTCAACGCCGTGATGGTGACCATCAAGCTGGCCATCCTGGTGCTGTTCGTCGCCGTCGGCCTGACCGGCTTCCACGCCGGCAACTTCACCCCGTTCGCCCCCAACGGCTGGGACGGCGTACAGACCGCCGCCTCCACCATCTTCTTCTCCTTCATCGGCCTGGACGCCGTTTCCACCGCCGGCGAGGAGGTCCGCGAGCCGCGCCGCACCCTGCCGCTGGCCATCCTGATCTCGCTCGGCGTGGTCACCCTGCTGTACATCGCGGTCGCCGTCACCGCGATCGGCGCCCAGCCCTGGCAGCAGTTCGGCGGCCAGGAGGCCGGCCTCGCGCAGATCCTGCAGGACGTCACCGGCCAGTCCTGGCCCGCCCTGGTGTTCGCCGGCGGCGCGATCGTCTCGATCTTCTCCATCACCTTGGTGGTGATCTACGGCCAGACCCGGATCCTGTTCGCGATGGGCCGCGACGGCCTGCTGCCGCGCCGCTTCACCAAGGTCTCCCCGCGCACCGGCACCCCCGTGTGGAACACCGTCATGGTCGGCGCCGCCGTCGCCCTGCTGGCCGCCGTCTTCCCGCTCAAACTGCTTGCCGACATGACCTCGATGGGCACCCTTGTGGCGTTCTGCGCGGTGTCCGTCGGCATCATCGTGCTGCGCCGCACCCGCCCCGACCTCCCGCGCGGCTTCAAGGTTCCGCTCTACCCGATCACCCCCGTGCTCAGCGCCGGCTTCTGCGTCTACCTGATCACCAAGCTGCACCGCGACACCTTCATCGCCTTCGCGATCGCGCTGGCCCTCGCCGGAGTCCTCTACTTCACCTACAGCGCCAAGCACTCCCGGCTGGCCGCGGCCCGCACCGGGGAACCCGCCGACCGGAGCTGACGCTCCGTAGGCCACGCGGCGTCGAAATACGGACGGAAATGGGCAAAACCGGGCCGATGCTCGCGACAGGGCGTACACATCCCGCCTAGCCTTCGAGCCATGGTGACCACCCGGACGCAGGTCCGCCGCGCCCTGCGACCGTTCGGGCACCCCGTGGTGCAGGCCGGCGGGTGGCTGGCCGCCGCGGCCTGGGCGGGGGCGTTCCCACTGGTGTCGCACCTGGCCAACCAAGTCACCTGGGGGCGGTACGCGGCGCCCGGGTACCTGCTCGCCGCGGTGCTGACGCTGACCCTGCCGCACGGCCTCGCGGCGCGGGCGGCCGTGCCGGTGGCGGCGCTGAGCGCGGTGCTGCTGCCGCTCGGGGCACTGGCGCTGACCGGGCACCACCAGTCCGAGGTGACGGTGGTGGAACGGTCGGCGGCGCTGCTGCTGCACACCGGCAGCCCGTACCTGCCCCATCCGGTGCACGTCGTCGACTACAACCCGTACCTGCCCGCGATGTCGCTGTTCGGCCTGCCCCGGCTGGTGCTCGGCGAGGCCGGACCGGCGGCCCGGGTGCTGGGTGACGCCCGGCTGTGGTTCGCGGCGGCGTTCCTGGCCTGCCTGCTGGCCGGGTGGCGGCTGCTGCGCCCCGGCCCGGCGCGGGCACCGGTGCTGCCGCTGACGGTGCTCACGGCCTCGCCGCTGATCGCGCCCGCGCTGACCGTCGGCGGCGTCGACCTGCCGCTGATCGGCGTGTGCTGCCTGACCATGGCGCTCGCCGAACGCGGCCACCCGCTGCGCACCGGCCTGGTGCTGGCCCTGGCCTGCACGCTGAAGTGGACGGCCTGGCCGGCCCTGCCGATCGCGCTGCTGCTGCTGCACCACCGCCACGGCCTGCGGTCGGCGCTGCGGGCCGTCTGGCCGGTACTGGCCGTCGGCGGTGCGGTGATCGGCCCGTTCGCGGTGCTGCACCCGCGCGAACTGTACGAGCAGGTGGTGCGCTTCCCGCTCGGTCTGACGGCGATCCACACGCCGGCCGGCAGCCCGCTGCCGGGCAAGGTGCTGGCCGGTCTCGGCCCGCTCGGCCACACCTTGTCGCTGACCCTGCTGTGTACCGGCGCGCTGGCCGTCGCGCTGTGGCTGCCCGCCCACCCGCCGGCCACCGCGGTCGCCGCCTGCGACCTGCTGGCGGCGGGCCTGACGGTGGCGTTCGCGCTGGCCCCGGCCGGCCGGTTCGGCTATCTGGCGCTGCCCGCCGTCCTGGTGCTGTGGCCCCGGCTGGCGGTGGCATCCGGACGACTGGTTCCGGTGCCCCGGCGCCGGGCGACACAGCGGCAGCCCGCCGCAGTGCCTATGGTGTCCCGGGACACCGTACGAACACGGGAGTGATCTTGGGCGCCACCGGACGACGCCGCTTCCTGGGCCTGGCCGCCGGCGCGGCCGCCGCGCTCACCGCCTGCGGCCCGGGCCGCACCGCCACCGGGGGCAGCGGCGGGGCCGCCGCGCCGAGCCCCGCGCCGTCCGCCACCGCGGCGGAGAACGCCAAACCGGGCAACGCCGACTGGGCGATCACCAACGCCGGCCCGGCCGCCGCGATCGAGGGCTGGGCGGACCGGGTCAGCGTGCTGCCCGGCGAGCAGGTCGGCCTGCACGTCTCCACCACCGCGCCCGGCTTCACCGTCACCGCCTACCGGATGGGCTGGTACGGCGGGGCGCGCGCCCGGCAGGTGTGGAAGTCGGAGCGGCTGCCCGGCAGCAAGCAGCAGCCGTTCTCCGTCGAACAGCCCACCCGCACGGTGATCACCGCCTGGCCGCGCACCACCGCTGTCGACACCACCGGCTGGCCGGAGGGCTGCTACCTGCTGCGGCTGGACGCGGACGGCGGCGCCGGGCAGCGGTACGTGCCGCTCACGGTGCGCTCGCGCGGCACCGCGGGCACCACCGTGCTGGTCAACGCGGTCTCCACCTGGCAGGCCTACAACGAGTGGGGCGGCTACAACCTGTACAACGGCCCGTCCGGCGGCCTGCCCACCCGCTCGCTCCAGGTCAGCTTCGACCGGCCGTACCAGTACGACGACGGCGCGGGCCTGTTCCTGGTCTACGAGGCCCCGCTGGTCGCGCTGGCCGAGAAGCTCGGCATCCCGCTGTCGTACACCACCGGCATCGATGTCGCCGCCGACCCGAACCTGCTGTGCGGCGCCAAGGCGGTGCTCTCGCCCGGCCACGACGAGTACTGGTCGCCCGAGCAGCGCGCGCACTTCACCGCGGCCCGTGACGCCGGGTCCCACCTGGCGATCCTGGGCGCCAACTGCTGCTTCCGGCGGGTGCGGTACGAGCCGTCACCGACCGGGCCGGACCGCACGGTGGTCTGCTGGAAGGGCGCCTGGAAGGACGACCCCGGGTACCAGGCCGGGCACCCGGCGACCACCGACTTCCGCTCCCCGCCCGGCGCCGACCCCGAGTCCTCGCTGCTCGGCGTGATCTACGACGGCTACCCGGTGGACGCCCCGTACGTGGTCACCGAGCCGGGCCACTGGCTGTTCGCGGGCACCGGCGCGAAGGCCGGCGACAGCTTCCCGCACCTGGTGGGCGTCGAGTACGACCGGGTCAACCCGTCCTTCCCGACCCCGCAGGGCATCGAGGTGCTCTCGCACTCCCCGGTGGTGTGCGACGGCCGGCACTCGTTCGCCGACACCGCGCTGTACACGGCGGGCGGCGGCGCGCTGGTGTTCGCCACCGGCACCATGCGGTGGGTGGAGTCGCTGGAGGCGACCGGCCCCGCCGGCGGCAGCGCGATCCACGGCATCGACGGGAAGGCGGGCGCGTTCACCCGCCAGGTCACGGAGAACCTGCTGCGCCGCTTCGCACAGTAGCCCGAAGGGGCCCCGGATCCCGGGGCCCCTTCGCGTCGCGTGGGTGAGGCGTCAGCCGCGGTTGCCCACCGCCAGCACCTTGGACGCGGCCGGTCCGGCCGCCGCCGAGCCGTGCCCGGCGCCCTGGAACTCGGCGGCGACCGCCAGGTTGCCGGAGTAGGCGGTGAACCAGGAGTTCGCGTCGGAGGTGTTGTCGACCTCGGCGGTGCCGGTCTTCGCCCCGGAACCGCTCGGCAGGGCCGGCTTCACGGCCGCGGCGGTACCGGACTTCACCGTCTGCACCATCAGCGACTGCAGGCTGGAGAGCACCTGCGGGGAGAGCGTGCGGGATGCCTTCACCTGCTCCATGCCGGGAACCAGGATCGGCTGCCGGAACACCCCGGACTGCACGGTCGCGGCGATCGACGCCATCCCCAGCGGGTTGGCGCGCACCCGGCCCTGGCCGATGAACTCGCTGGCCGCGCCCGCCATGTTGGTCTCCGTCGGGATGTCGGTGTCGAAGTTCGACAGGCCGGTCTTCCAGACCAGTCCGATCCCGAACACGTCCTTGGCGAGCGAGGGCAGGCTGTTCGCCTTGAGGGTGTCCTTGCCCTTCTCGATGAACGAGGTGTTGCAGGAGTTGATGAACGCGTCGGTGAGCGTGTACTCCGGGTGCGCGCCCTTGAAGTCGTTGCCGATGGACTTGCCGGTGACCATGGTGGTCTCCGGGCAGGGCATCGAGGTGCTGGGCGTGACACCGGCCTCCAGCAGCGCGGCGGCGGTCAGCACCTTCAGGGTGGAGCCGGGCGCGGTCGCCCCGGAGAACGCCCGGTTCTGACCGTTCGTGGGGGAGAACGCGTAGGCCAGGATGCCGCCGCTGCTGGGCTCGATCGCCACCAGCGAGCCCGGCTTGCCCTGGGCGGAGACCGCGGATTCGGCGGCCGCCTGGAGGTCAGCGTCCAGGGTCAGCTTCAGGTTGGGGACGGGCTTGGGCTCCTTCAGCGTGAAGAGCTTCTCCGCGGCGCCGTTGCCGGACGCCGGAGAGACCACCACGGCGGTGCCGGCGTCCTCGGGGTTGCCGCCCTGCGGGGCGGCGGCCTTCAGCTGGTTGAGCAGGCCGGTGAGCGAGGCGTAGCCGGCCAGCGGCTTGCCCTTGCGGTCGGTGACGGCGGCGGGCGCGGCGAACACCGGCTTGATGCCGATGGTCTCGTTGGCGTCCAGCTTCGGGTGGATCACGGTGGGCGCCCAGTGCACGGCGGCGGTGCCGTCGCTCATCTTCACCACTCCGAGCACGCCGTCGTAGTTCCACGGGGTGCCGGTGTCGGCGAACTCCAGCGAGACCTTGAAGCTCTCCAGCACCCCGGTCGGCCCGGGCTCCGCCGTCGAGGACGCCGACGCCGACGCGGATGCCGAGGCCGCGGCGGACTTGGAGGCGGACGGGCTGGGCGCGGTGGTGGGGCCGCCGACGGTGAGGTGGACGGCGCTGGGCTTCACGTTGTCCTTGAAGGCCTGCAGCGCTGCCTGCGCCTTGTCCGGGTCGTCGGTGAGCTTGGCGGCGCCGAACAGGTCGCCCTTGGCCCAGGCGTCCAGGAACGCCTTGGCACCGGACGCGGCGAGCTCGGGGCTGGGAGGTTCGGCGACCACGGTGCGGGCCTTCTTGGCGGTGTCCTTGCCGTCCGAGTCGCCGGAGACCAGGGCGTACGCCCCGTAGCCACCGGCGAGCAGCAGCACCGTGGCGGCCGAGGCGATGCCGATCTTCGCGCCGTTGTTCACGTGGAGCCCCCCGGGATGTGTCATGGCCGTCGGAATTCAGCGGCCACGCCACCTTAGGCAGACACCATCCGTGCACTCACGACACGCCGCTGGTTTGTGACAGATCCGGTACACGCCTTCCGGTGTGGCTCAGATCCAGGTGCTGAGCCACATCCGGTTGTTCCAGTCCGACATCGGGATCGTCTGGCCGGTGTAGATCGGATAGAAGTACAGGAAGTTCCACATGATCGCCGTGATCAGCAACCCCGCACCGGTGGCCCCCGCCAGCCGGCGGTCCGGCGAGGCGTTCACGGGGCCCAGCATCGCGCCGATCATCATCGTCACCGCCAGCACCAGGAACGGCACGAAGCACACCGCGTAGAACAGGAAGATCGTGCGCTCCTGGTACATGAACCAGGGCAGGTAGCCGGCCGCCACGCCGCTCAGCAGCGCGGCCGCCCGCCAGTCGCGGCGCCACAGCCAGCGGTACAGGCAGTACAGCAGCGCGGCGATGCCCGCCCACCACAGCAGCGGCGTGCCGATCGCCAGCACCTCGCGGGCGCAGTCGGAGGTGGTGCAGCCGGCCTGGCCGTTCTTCGGGGACTCGTAGAAGAACGACACCGGGCGGCCCAGCACCAGCCAGCTCCACGGGTTGGACTGATAGGTGTGCGGGCTGTGCAGGTTGGTGTGGAACTCCCACATTGTGTAGTGGTAGTGCCACAGGCTGCGGAGCCAGTCCGGGCCGAAGCCGCCCGGGTTCTGCACCGCCCAGTCGCGGAAGTAGCCGCCCTTGCCGGGCTCCGTCGAGGACATGATCCAGCCGGTCCAGGTGACCACGTAGGTGGCCAGCGCGGTGAGGCCGATGGTCAGGCCCGACCAGACGAAGTCCCAGCCGTACCGCAGCAGCCGTCCGCCCTCGCCGATCGGCCGGCCGGCCGCCTTGCGAATGCCGCCCGCCAGCCGGCGCGCCGAGGAGTCCCAGAACGCGGTGAGCAGCACGAACGCGAGGATCGCCGGGCCGCCGCTCCACTTGGTGCCCATCATCAGGCCGAGGCAGACGCCCGCCGCCAGGCGGTAGGGCCGCAGGCCGAGGTGCCACCACTCGCCGCCGAGGCCCTGTTCGAGGCGGGCGGCGACCAGGGCGCGGCTCTTGTCCCGGTCGATCAGCAGCAGGCCGAACGCGGCCAGGAACCAGAACATCACGATCAGGTCGAGGATCGCGGAGCGGCTGAGCACGAAGTGCAGGCCGTCGACCGACATCAGCAGCCCGGCCACGCAGCCCAGCAGGGTGGAGCGGAACAGCCGCCGCCCGATCCGGGCCAGCATCAGCACCGACAGGGTGCCGAGCACGGCCATCATGAACCGCCAGCCGAACGGGTTCATGCCGTAGATCTGCTCGCCCAGACCGATGATCCACTTTCCGACCGGCGGGTGCACGATGTACGCCGGGTCGGTGCGGAACGGGACGGTCGGGTTCGGGCCGGTGATCAGGCTGTTGGCGTCCTCGGACCAGTTGGTCTCGTAGCCGACCTGCCAGAGCGAGTACGCGTCCTTGGCGTAGTACGTCTCGTCGAAGATCAGCGCGTGCGGCCCGCCGAGGTTGACGAAGCGCAGCACGCCGGCGAAGACGGCCACCGCGATCGGGCCGAGCCAGCCCGACCAGCGGCACAGCCACGCCCAGAGCGCGTCCGGCAGCCGCAGGCCGAGCCGGGTGAGCAGCGGGGACGGCGGGACGAGCTCGGGGGTGACGCCCGGGCCGTCCGGCATCGGCGGCACCAGTTGTTCGTCCACCGGTGTGCGCCGCGGCGCGCGGTAGCCCACGCCGGACAGCGCCCGGGCCCACCGGGAGGCCGGTTCGGGTTCGGGGCGCGGCCCCGGAACGGCGGCCGGATCGGCCGATTCCAGCACGGTCACGCCGCCCCATTCGGGGTGGTCCATACCACTGTCCATGTCGCCGCTCACGGGCCACATCGTAGGGGCAAAGGCTGAAGTCACAAGGGGTCCCCGTGCGGCCCGCGCCGCACCGCACCGCGTCCGTCCCGGTGAGGACCCCCTCCGGTAGGGGAGGATGGTGCCGTGACTGGTGTTCTCGTACTGGCAGGTACCCCCATCGGCGACGTCGAGGACGCGCCGCCCCGACTGCGCGCCGAACTCGCCGAGGCGAACGTGATCGCGGCCGAGGACACCCGGCGGCTGCGCCGGCTGACCCAGGCGCTCGGCGTGACGCCGACCGGCCGGGTGGTGTCCTATTTCGAGGGCAACGAGGTCGCCCGCACCCCCGAACTGGTCGGCGCTCTCCAGGAAGGCGCCCGGGTCCTGCTGGTCACCGACGCCGGCATGCCTTCGGTCTCCGACCCCGGCTACCGGCTGGTGGACGCGGCCGTCGCCGCCGGGATCAAGGTGACCGCGGTGCCCGGCCCGTCCGCCGTGCTCACCGCGCTGGCGCTGTCCGCGCTGCCGGTGGACCGGTTCACCTTCGAGGGCTTCCTGCCCCGCAAGGCCGGCGACCGCTCCCGGCAGCTCGCCCAGATCGCCGCCGAGCCGCGCACCATGGTGTTCTTCGAGGCCCCGCACCGGATCGCCGAGACCCTCGCCGCGATGGCCGAGACGTTCGGCGCCGAGCGGCCCGCCGCGGTCTGCCGCGAACTCACCAAGACCTACGAGGAGGTCAAGCGCGGCCCGCTCGCCGAACTCGCCGCCTGGGCCGCCGAGGGCGTCAAGGGCGAGATCACCGTGGTGGTGGCCGGCGCCCCGCCCGCCGCCCCCGAGGAGGTCGGCCCCGCCGAACTGGCCCGCCGGGTCGCCGTCCGCGAGGAGGCCGGCGAGCGCCGCAAGGAGGCGATCGCCGCGGTCGCCACCGAACTCGGCCTGCGCAAGTCCGTCGTCTTCGACGCCGTGGTGGCCGCCAAGCACTCCGGCTGACCGGCTGGTGCCCATGGCCGGATTCGCGCGTACGTTGGAATGAGCACCCCAGCGGAGGGCCAATTCGGAACCAAGACTTGGCAAGCCGGGCATCGGACGGACCCTCCCGGGCATTCCCTGGGATGGAAAGACCCGCGCCGGGCCCGCCAGGTCGGGCGACGGGCTCCGAGCGAAGCGAGGTGGCGCATGAGCGACACGATCGACAGCCCCCTGGACGGCGGAGCACCCAGCGGCCTCGGGCTGACCACCCGGCCGCGCATCCCCGTGGAGACGGTCCGCGAGGCCTACTCCTTCGTCTGCCTCAACTGCGGCTACGGCTGGGAGCAGGCGTACGACATCGAGCACCACACCGGCCGCGACGGGCACACCGTGGTCGAGTACAAGGCGAACGGCGTCAAGGTGCCGTCCCCGCTGCGTGAACTGGTCTGCCCCGGCTGCGGCGGCGAACGGGTCCGGATCATGCGGGCCGGCCGAGTGGCCGGACTGTCCGCCATGGCCGCCGCCCCCGGCTACGCCCCCACCGCCGAACCCGAGGGCCCGCAGCAGCCCCGCAAGCCGCGGGTCCTGCACTGGTGGAACCGGCTCTTCCGGCGTCACCGCACCGCCTGACCCTCCTCCCACGGCCCCGGACCGCCCCCGCGGCCCGGGGCCGCGGCATCAGTCGGTGACTAGGATTCGTCGGGGGCCACCGCCGTGCCGCTCGACCCCTTGACGGATTCCGCCGCCCGGAAGAGAAGACCGCCTCCTGATGGCCACCAAGAAGAACGACGACCGCAGCACCCCGCCGCCGCTCCCCGAGCCGCTCGCCGTCCCCGTCGCCGACTCGCACACCCACCTCGACATGCAGTCCGGCACCCCAGCCGAGGGTCTGGCCCGCGCCGCGTCCGTCGGCGTCACCACCGTCGTGCAGGTCGGCTGCGACGTGGCCGGCTCGCAGTGGGCCGCGGATCTCGCCGCCGAGTACGAGCAGGTGCACGCCGCCGTCGCGCTGCACCCCAACGAGGCCCCCCGGATCTTCCTCGGCGACCCCGACGGCTGGTCCGGCCAGCAGCGCAAGGCCGGCGGCCAGGCCGCCCTGGACGAGGCCCTCGCCGAGATCGACCGCCTCGCCGCGCTCCCGCACGTGCTCGCCGTCGGCGAGACCGGCCTCGACTACTTCCGCACCGGCCCCGAGGGCGTCGACCTGCAGAAGGAGTCCTTCCGCCGCCACATCGAGATCGCCAAGCGCCACGGCAAGGCACTCGTCATCCACGACCGCGACGCCCACGAGGACGTCATCGCCGTCCTGCTCGAAGAAGGCGCCCCCGAGCGGACGGTCTTCCACTGCTACTCCGGCGACGCCACCATGGCCAAGACCTGCGCCGAACACGGCTGGTACCTGTCCTTCGCCGGCCCCGTCACCTACAAGGCCAACCACCCCCTGCGCGAGGCCCTCACCGCCACCCCCCTCGACCGCATCCTGATCGAGACCGACGCCCCCTTCCTCACCCCCCACCCGTACCGCGGCCGCCCCAACGCCCCCTACCTGATCCCGGTCACGCTGCGCGCGATGGCGGCCCATCTGGCTTTGGCGGAGGACGAGTTGGCGACGGCGATCGCGGCCAACACGGCACGGGCGTTCGGTTACTGACCGCATTCTGATGCGCCCGCGCTCGTTAGCATGGAGGCAGTGAGGAGGCCGTGATGAGCGCCGAACCGATTGACTGGGTGTATCCGCCGGCGAACGGCTGGACGTTTGATCAGGCCAATGAGCTCGATCTGCCGTTCAAGTGGGAACTGGTGGATGGGGCGATCGTGGTCCGAGGACAAGCAGTGTGGTGGCACAACCGGGTGCTGAACCGTCTGCTCCATCAACTGCTCACAGTGATCAGTGAGCCCTTCGACGCGATCGTGGAGCAGGCCGTCCTGCTTGACGAGCACAACGTCGTCCTGCCCGACGTCATGGTGTTCGACGAGACAGGCCTGGAGATCTCGGAGCTGGCGTGCATCCCGGTGCACTCGGTGGTTCTGGCGGTCGAGGTGGTCTCTCCCGGTTCGAAGGCGGCCGACCGGTTCACCAAGCCCGGTCTGTACGCCGAGGCCGGCGTTTCGTCCTACTGGCGCATCGAACGGGGCGTGGACGACATCCCTGTGGTCCACGAGTTCCGGCTCGACCAGGAGCAGGGCGTCTACCTCCCGGTCGCTGTGCACGAAGGACTGCTGCGCACCGACCTGCCGTTCCCCGTCGAGATCGATCTCAAGCGGCTCGTCCTACGTTGAGCCGTATCCTTGGCGGGTGAGCACCACCGAACCCACCTCTGACGGCCACCTGCTGGGGGCTGCCGACATTCGTGCGCTGGCCGAGGCGTTCGGCGTGAAGCCGACCAAGCAGCGCGGGCAGAACTTCGTGATCGACGGGAACACCGTGCGGCGGATCGTGCGGGCGGCGGAGGTGACGGAGCAGGACGCGGTGGTCGAGGTCGGGCCGGGGCTCGGGTCGTTGACGCTGGCGCTGCTGGAGGTGGCGCGGCATGTGACGGCGGTGGAGATCGACCCGCTGCTGGCGCGGCACCTGCCGGACACCGTCAAGGGCCGGATGCCGGGCAAGGCCGACAACTTCGACCTGGTGCTGAGCGACGCGATGGACGTCACCGAGCTGCCCGGCCCCGAGCCGACCGCGCTGGTGGCGAACCTGCCGTACAACGTGGCCGTGCCGGTGCTGCTGCACATGCTGGAGACCTTCCCCAGCATCGAGCGCACGCTGGTGATGGTGCAGAGCGAGGTCGCCGACCGGCTCGCCGCCAAGCCCGGCAACAAGGTGTACGGCGTGCCGTCCGTGAAGGCCAACTGGTACGCGGACGTGAAGCGGGCCGGCGCGATCGGGCGGAACGTGTTCTGGCCCGCGCCGAACGTCGACTCCGGCCTGGTCTCGCTGATCCGCCGCGACCCGCCGTCCACCACCGCCTCCCGCCGCGAGGTGTTCGCCGTGGTGGACGCCGCGTTCGCACAGCGCCGCAAGACCCTGCGGGCCGCGCTGGCCGGGTGGGCCGGCTCGCCCGCCGCCGCCGAGGAGGCGCTGCGGGGAGCGGGCATCGACCACACGCTGCGCGGCGAGATGCTGACGGTGGAGCAGTTCGCGGCGATCGCCGAGCACAAGCCGAAGACTCCGGAGCAGTGATGGTCACCGTCCGCGTACCCGCCAAGGTCAACGTCCAGCTCGGCGTCGGCGGCGTCCGGCCCGACGGCTACCACGACCTGGCCAACGTGTTCTTCGCGGTCGCCCTCGGCGACGAGGTCACCGCCACCCCCGGCGACGGCGTCACCCTGAGCTGCACCGGCCCCGGCGCGGACGCCGTCCCGCTGGACGGCACCAACCTGGCCGCCCGCGCCGCGCGCCTGCTCGCCGCGCACCACGGCCTCGCCGACCCCGGCGTCCACCTGCACATCGCCAAGGCCATTCCGGTGGCCGGCGGCATGGCCGGTGGCAGCGCCGACGGTGCGGCCGCGCTGGTCGCCTGCGACGCGCTGTGGGGCCTGGACACCCCGCTGGAGACCTTGCTGGAGCTCGCCGCCGAGCTGGGCTCCGACGTCCCGTTCGCGCTGCTCGGCGGCGTCGCCCTGGGCCGCGGCCGCGGCGAGATCCTGGAGGCGCTGCCGGTCTCCGGCACCTTCCACTGGGTGTTCGCGGTCGCCGACGGCGGACTCTCCACCCCGGCGGTGTTCCGCGAGTGCGACCGGATCCGCGAGGAGTCCGGCACCGGCGCCGGCATCGAGGACGTCCCCACCCCCGACGCCGACCCCGCGCTGCTCGCCGCCCTCGCCGACGGCGACCCCGTCGCGCTGGCCGCCGCCCTCAGCAACGACCTGCAGGCCGCCGCGATCTCGCTGCGCCCCTCGCTCGCCGACACCCTGCACGCCGGCACCGAGGCCGGCGCCCTGGCCGCCCTGGTCTCCGGCTCCGGCCCCACCTGCGCCTTCCTCGCCAAGGACGCCGACGCCGCCGCCCACATCGCCACCGCCCTGCGCGCCTCCGGCACCTGCCGCACCGCCCACGCCACCCACGGGCCGGTGCCGGGTGCGCAGGTGGTCAGCGCACCCAGGCCTTGAACGGCTCGGTGTCCAGCCTGATCCCGACCGGATCGGGCAGTATCGCGGCCTTGCCGAAGGGCCGCCGCACCAGGCTCACGTACTGGCCGTCCTCGGGCTCGCTGTGGACCAGGACCTCGCAGCCGTCCCGGTCGATGAGGAGATAGACCGGGATGCCGGTCTCCGCGTAGGCCCGCGGCTTCTGGTCCCGGTCACGGCGGTCGGTGTCGGTGTCGGTGTCGTACGAGGTCACCTCGACCACCATGACGACCTGGTCGGCGTCGGCCCACTCGCCCTGGCCGGCGAAGCTGCCCTCCGGGGCGAGCACGCCGTCCGGCCTGGCATTGCCCTTGCGGTAGGTCTCCACCCGCAGTCCGCGCTCGGGGTAGAGCCACAGATCGGGGCGCTGCTGCATGCACTGCTTCATCACCCAGCGGATGATCTCGTCGTGGTCGCCGTCGGGCACTGCCTTGACCCCGATCCGCCCGTGGATGAATTCCATCCGCACATCCTCGCGTTCAGCTGCCAGGGCGATGCGTTCGAATTCCTCGACCAACATCTGCGGCCGGTCCTCCACTGCCGTCATCGCACACCTCCCGCTCTCCGGCTCGATGTTGTGCTCTTCGCACGGTACCGCGCAGCGGGAGCGGGCCGGGCGACCACCGGCGCGTGCTGAGCCTCGTGCGCCCGCTACGGCCCGGTGCCGGGCGCGCAGGTGGTTCGGGCGTCTGCTTGACCTGGAGCGCGCTCCGGGTTCGAGACTCGTCGTCGCGGCCCGCACCGGGCGGGCTGCGGAGACGAGGGGAACCCGGATGCGCAAGCGCACCATCGGATCCGACCCGCACACCCGTCGTGAGGTCAGTGTGCTCAGCCTCGGCGCGATGCTGTTCGGCACGCTCACCGACGAGGCCACCTCCTTCGCCCTGCTGGACCGGTACGTCGAGGCGGGCGGCACGTTCATCGACACCTCGAACAACTACGCGTACTGGCAGGACGGCAGCCAGGGCGGCATCAGCGAAGAGGTGCTGGGCCGGTGGCGGGCCAGCCGCGGCATCACCGACGAGGTGGTGATCGCGACCAAGCTCGGAGCCCGTCCGAAGGCCCCCGGCACCGGGTTCGTCGAGAACGGCGAGGGGCTGTCCGCCGAGGTGATCCGGGCGTCCGCCGAGGCCAGTAGGAAGCGTCTCGGGGTGGAGAAGCTCGACCTGCTGTACGCGCACGTCGAGGACACCCGGGTGCCGCTCGCCGAGACCGTGCACGCCTTCGGGGAGCTGGTGAACGAGGGGACGGTCGGGCTGCTCGGCGTCTCCAACCACTGGTCCTGGCGGGTCGAGCGGGCCCGCAACCTCGCTGCGCGGGCCGGGCTGCCCGGGTACGAGGTGCTCCAGTACGGCCACACCTACCTGCGCCGGCGCGGCGACTGGCCCGGCCTGCTCAGCCAGGACGGCGACCAGGCCGCCGTCCAGGGCGACCTGATCAGTTACCTCAAGGAGAGCCCCGAACTCACCCTGGTCGCGTACTCCCCGCTGCTCGGCGGCGGCTACGTCCGCGAGGACAAGCCGCTCGGCCCGTCCTTCGACCACGCGGGAACGCCGGCCCGCCTCGCGGCGCTCGACGCGGTGGCCCGCGAGAGCGGGGCGACCCGCAACCAGGTGGTGCTGGCCTGGCTGCTGGGCGGCGAGCTGCCGGTGATTCCGCTGGTGGGGGCGTCCTCGGTGGCGCAGCTGGAGGAGAGCCTGGGGGCGCTGGACCTGGAACTGACGGGCGAGCAGCGGGACTTGCTGGACGGGGCCAGGTAGTTGAGGGGTGTGGGGAACTGCGCGACAAGCGCAAGGCCCCCACCGCAAAGTCGCGATCAAGTGCAAGTCATTGGCCCGCGTCGCGATCTTGCGGTTGGGGCCTTCCGCTTCGCGCAGTTCCCCGCGCCCCTGTTTCGCGCCCACCTGCGTTCGCAGCTCCCCCCGCGCCCCCGATTTCGCTCCCGCTGCGCACTAGGCTGGGGTTCGTTCCACCCCCCTTCCTCACAGGAGTGCAGCTTCGTGGCCGTCAACCTCGCCACCATCGAGTCCGTCACCAAGGTGTACGGCACCAGGGCCCTGCTGGACGGGGTGAGTCTTGGCGTCAGTGAGGGCGACCGGATCGGGGTGGTGGGCCGGAACGGGGACGGCAAGACGACGCTGATCCGGATGCTGGCGAAGCTGGAGGAGCCGGACGGCGGGCGGATCACCCACTCGGGCGGTCTGCAGATGGCGGTGCTGACGCAGCACGACTCGCTGGACCCGAAGGCGACGATCCGGCACGAGGTGATCGCGGACCGGGCCGACCACGAGTGGCTGGGCGATGCCCGGATCCGGGACATCATCCAGGGGCTGTTCGGTGGGCTGGACCTGCCGGGGTTCGCGAACGGCCTGGACACCGTGATCGGGCCGCTGTCGGGTGGTGAGCGCAGGCGCATCGCGCTGGCGAAGCTGCTGCTCGGCGAGCCGGACCTGATCGTGCTGGACGAGCCGACCAACCACCTGGACGTCGAGGGCATCGCCTGGCTGGCGAAGCACTTGCAGAACCGCCGTTCCGCGCTGGTCTGCGTCACCCACGACCGGTGGTTCCTGGACCAGGTCTGCACCCGGATGTGGGACGTTCAGCGCGGTGAGGTCCGCGAGTACGAGGGCGGCTACTCGGATTATGTGTTCGCCCGTGCCGAGCGCTCCCGGATCGAGGCGACGGAGGAGCAGAAGCGGCAGAACCTGGCCCGCAAGGAGCTGGCGTGGCTGCGTCGCGGCGCCCCGGCCCGGACGTCCAAGCCGCGCTACCGGATCGAGGCGGCGAACGCGCTGATCGCGGACGTGCCGGAACCCCGCGACAAGTCCGAGCTGATGAAGTTCGCCAACGCGCGCCTGGGCCGGACGGTCTTCGATCTGGAGGACGTGACCGTCAAGGCGGGCGAGAAGCTGCTGCTGGAGCGGCTGACCTGGCAGCTCGGCCCGGGCGACCGGATCGGTCTGCTGGGTGTGAACGGCGCCGGCAAGACCTCGCTGCTGCGGGCGATGCAGGCCGCGTACGCGACCGACGGGGACGTGCAGCCGGCCGGTGGCGTGATCAAGGTCGGCAAGACCGTCCGCCTGGCGTACCTCTCGCAGGAGGTGGCCGAGCTGGACCCGGAGACCCGGGTGCTGCAGGCGGTCGAGCAGGTCCGTGGCCGGGTGGATCTCGGCAAGGGCCGGGAGATGAGCGCCGGGCAGCTGTGCGAGCAGTTCGGTTTCGGCAAGGACAAGCAGTGGACGCCGGTCGGCGACCTGTCCGGTGGTGAGCGCCGCCGGCTCCAGCTGCTGCGGCTGCTGATGGACGAGCCGAACGTGCTGTTCCTGGACGAGCCGACCAACGACCTGGACATCGAGACCCTCAACCAGCTGGAGGACCTGCTCGACGGCTGGCCCGGCTCGATGATCGTGATCAGCCACGACCGGTTCTTCATCGAGCGGACCACCGACACCTCGTACGCGCTGCTCGGCGACCGCCGGATGCGGATGCTGCCGAACGGCGTGGACGAGTACCTGGAGCGCCGCACCGCGATGGCGGAGGCCGCCGCCGCGGCCGCGGCCGCGCAGGTCCCGGCCGTCGGCGCGGAGAGCTCCGGCCTGTCGGCGGGCGACCTGCGGGCGGCGAAGAAGGAGATGCAGAAGCTGGAGCGGCAGATCGCCAAGCTGGACCAGCAGGAGTCCAAGCTGCACGCCCAACTGGCCGAGCACGCCGCCGACTTCTCCAAGGTCGCCGAGCTGGACGCGCAGCTGCGCAAGGTCCGCGAGGAGAAGGAGGAGCTGGAGATGGGCTGGCTGGAGCTGGCCGAGCAGGTCTGATCCGCCGAAGCTCGTGCGGGCCGTCAGCCGACCAGCAGCTGGTCCAGTTCGTCCGCGGCGCGGGCCAGCGCGCTGCGCGTCGGGTCGTGCGGCCCGGTCGGGCGGGCGGCGCGGCCGGACGGCGGGTGGTGGGCGCGGGCGGCGTCGGTGAGGCGGTCGAGCGAGTGCAGCACCCGCTCGATCACCTCCGGCTCGGGTTCCCGTCCGCCGTACCGGAGTTGGGCGGCGTACGCGGCGACCGCGCCGGACAGCCGCTCCAGCGCGGCGGTGGCGGGCAGCCACTGTTCGGCGAGGCGTCCGGCGGGCGGGGGTTCGGCCAGGCCCAGGTCGACCTGCCGACGGGCGTCGGCCAGGGCCCGGTAGACGGTGCGGCGCAGCCACACCTCGGCGACGGGCTCGCCCCGGGCCACGGCGGCCAGGTATTCGCGGACGGTGGCGGCGGCCGTGACGATGCCGGGCTCGATCCGGTGCGGGGTGCGTTCGGGCCACAACAGGTAGCCGAAGACCAGCACGATCGCGCTGGCGAGCGTGGTGTCCAGCACCCGCGGCCAGAACTCGGCGGCGCCGCTCTCCCCGCCGAGCTGCACCAGGATCAGCGCCACCGGCGTCATCACGGCGGTGTTCAGCCCGTAGTGCGCGGCCGTCGAGTACGGCAGCAGCGCCACGCACAGCGACACCGCGACGCCCAGCGCCCACTCGTCGGTGGTCAGCGCCAGCAACGCCGCCGTCGCCGCGATGCCGAGCACGGTGCCCAGCACCCGGCTGACGGCCCGCTGGAACACCGAGCCCAGATCCGGCTTCAGGACGAACGCCACCGTCAGCGGCACCCAGTAACTGCGGCTCAGCGTCAGCGCGTTGACGGCCGCCTCGGCGACCGCCACGCACAGCGCGACCCGCAGGCCGTACCGCACCGAGCCGCGCGAGAGCAGGCGGGCGCGCAGCCGCCACGGGTCGGGCGGCGGCGGGGCAGCGGTGTCCAGCGGGGCCCAGCGGCCCGCGACGGTGTCGGCAGCGGCCCGCAGCGCGGTGTCGAACGCCGTCCTGGACGGGGTGTCCGGCAGCCAGTCGGGGTACGCGGGCTCGGGGCCGCCGGTGATCTGCCGGGCCAGCGCCGCCGGGAACCGGGCCAGCTCCGGCGGCACCGGCCGCCACGCCCAGAGCAGCCCGGCGGCGGCCTCGGTGGCGCCCAGCGCGGCCTCGTACGAGCGGCGCAGCCGGCGCAGCCGCTCCGACTCCTGGCGGCCCGGGCGGGACGGTGGCAGCAGGTCCTGCATCTGGTTGAGGCGCCCGGTCAGCACCCGGCGGGCCGCCGCCCCGTCCGGGGTGCCGAGCGCGGCCAGCAGGCCGCCGAGCGCCCGGTAGACGTCCGCCAGCGCGACGGTGCGCGGGTCGGTCCGTACGTCGGTGCGGTAGCGCACGCCCAGTAGCAGCACCAGCGCCGCGCCGCACGGCATCATCGCGGGCGCCGCCCACCACGGGTGCGGCAGCGCCATGCCGCCGCCGAGGGAGGCCGACACCAGCAGCAGCATCCCGGCCGCCGAGCCGCGCGGGCCGGTCGCGGACAGGGCGCCGCCGGCGAAGCCGATCAGGGTCAGGGCGAGGCCGACCGGCAGCCCGCTCGCGCCGTGGTGCTGGAGCGCCGCGCCGATCAGCATGCCGGTGGTGGAGGCGGTCAGCGCCAGCGCGATCCGCGGGGCGCGCAGCCGCAGCGGCTCCACCCGGTCGTTCATGGTGGCGTGCATCGCGCCCAGCCCCGCGAAGACCCCGAGATCCAGCCGGCCGAACAGCAGGCCCGCCAGCAGCGGCACCGCCATCCCGAGCGCCGCCCGCACCATCGGCCGCCACGGCACCGGCGGCCGGGCCGGCCGCAACGCCAGCGCCCACCAGGCGGAACGGTCGGGGGAAGGACGACTGCGGCCGGGGGCTGACACAGGATCACGCGCTTTCGCCGAACGGGAGTTCGCGGCTGCTGGGCGACATTGCACGGCAGATCGGGTCTTCTCGGGCAGTTTAGCCCGCCCACCTGGTCGAAGCGGATTTCCCAACCGGTCCGCCGACCATGTAATGTCTTCCTCGTCGCAAGGGGAACCGCGAGGAACCCGGAGCAACAAGCCCCTATAGCTCAGTCGGTAGAGCGTCTCCATGGTAAGGAGAAGGTCTGCGGTTCGATTCCGCATGGGGGCTCAGCAGACAAAGGCCCCGCCGTTCGGCGGGGCCTTTGGCGTTTGCGCGTTTCCGCGCTCCCTCAAGTCTTCGCCAAACCACGGGCCCTGCCCGGTACGTCCCCTGGCGGCCCGCGCACGAATGCGCTGTGATGGTGCGTCTGTCTTGCCGAACCGGGGAGGGGGCGGCATGAGCGTGCGGCTCGTGGTGGCGGACGATCACCGACTGATGGCCGAAGCCCTGGGCACCGCCCTGCAACAGCGCGGCCACCGGGTGCTCGGGGTGGGCTCGCCGTGCGGTGCGGTGCTGGACCTGGTCGTCGGGCGGCGCCCCGAGGTCTGCTTATTGGGCACGGCCGCCGGCCCCGACGACCCGTTCGACGCGCTGCGCCGGCTGCGCCGCGACCGTCCGGAGATCGCCGTGGTGGTGCTGGGGCCGCTGAGCGCGCCCGGCCGGGTCGCCGCCGCGTTCGCCGCCGGTGCGGCGGGCTATGTGCGCAGCGACGAGCGGATCGACGTGGTGGACCGGGCGATCGCCCGGGTGCGGGCGGGGGAGGCGGCCGTCGCCGTCGAGGTGCTGCGCGCCGCGTTCGAGCACCTGCTGTGGCCGGTCGTCGAACCCGACGACGAGGCGGTGCGGCTGCTGCGCCTGCTGACCCGCCGCGAGGTGCAGGTGCTGGCCAGGATCGCCGACGGCGAGGACACCGCGGCGATCGCCGCCGCGATGCGGATCGCCCCGTCCACGGCGCGCACGCACGTCCAGCGGGTGCTGACCAAGCTCGGCGCCCGCTCCCGGCTGGAGGCCGCCGCGCTGGCCGCCCGCACCGGGATGCTGGATCAACTGACTTGAAACCCAAGGGTGTTCAGCGCGGCGCGCGAAGGCGGAGGGCGGGACGCCGGCGGTGCGGGTGAACTCGCGGGTCGGGTGCGCGTGGTCGCGGTGGCCGAGCTCGGCGGCGAGCCGGGACCAGTCCGGGGCACCGGAGCCGGTCGGCTACGCCGGTGACGACGCGTTCGAGGCGCTGCTGGGGGCTCAGCGGGCGCGACCCCCACTGGGCGGTCGGACCGGCCGTTTGGTCAAGTGCCATATGCTCCGAGCGAGGAACACCGAGTGTTGCGGAGGTCGAGGGCATGAGCAAGTACCTGGTCACGGGCGGAGCCGGCTACGTGGGCAGCGTGGTGGGGGCGCACCTGCTGGAGGCGGGGCACCGGGTGACGGTGCTGGACGACCTGTCGACCGGTTTCGCGGAGGCCGTGCCGGACGGTGCGGAGTTCGTCCGCGGCCGGATCCAGGACGCCGCCGAGGTGCTCGACCCGTCCTTCGACGGGGTGCTGCACTTCGCCGCGTCCTCGCAGGTCGGCGAGTCGGTGGCGGACCCGGAGAAGTACTGGCGCAACAACGTGGCCGGCTCGCTGGAGCTGGTGTCGGCGATGCGCAAGGCCGGCGTCGGCAAGCTGGTGTTCTCCTCCACCGCGGCGGTGTACGGCGAGCCGGAGGAGGTGCCGATCAAGGAGACCGCGCGCACCTCGCCGACCAACGCCTACGGCGCCACCAAGCTCGCCGTGGACCACCTGATCACCTCCGAGGCGATCGCCCACGGCCTCGCCGCCGTCAGCCTGCGGTACTTCAACGTGGCCGGGGCGTACGGCCGTTACGGCGAGCGGCACGAGCCGGAGTCGCACCTGATCCCGCTGGTGTTCCAGGCCGCGCTCGGGCAGCGCCCGCACATCGCGGTGTTCGGCGAGGACTACCCGACCCCGGACGGCACCTGCATCCGCGACTACATCCACATCGCCGACCTGGCCGAGGCGCACCTGCTGGCGCTGGACGCCGCCAAGTCCGGCGAGCACCTGATCTGCAACCTCGGCAACGGCACCGGCTTCTCGGTGCGCGAGGTGATCGAGTCGGTCAAGCGGGTCACCGGCCGGGAGATCCCGGTGCAGTTCGCCGACCGCCGTCCGGGCGACCCGGCGGTGCTGGTGGCCGCCGCGGACCGGGCCCGGGAGGCCCTCGGCTGGACGCCGAAGCACTCCGAACTCGACCGGATCGTCGCCGACGCCTGGGAGTTCACCCTGGCCCACCGCGCCTGACCAGCCCCGCTCCCGGCCCGACTCCGACCCCCGAAGTCCCTGCGTACCGGAACTTCACCAAATCCCCACGCCGTACGGGTGGCCGCCCGTACGCTGATTCAGGCACCGGTGGGGGTCGGGCCAGGAGCAGGGGGGCAGGACGATGGGGCGGATTCGCGTCCTGGTGGTCGACGGCCACCGCATTTTCGCCGAGGCACTCGCCACGGCACTCGCCGCCGAGCCCGACGTGGACGTCGGGGCGGCCGGCAGTGCCGCCGCGGCCGAACGCGCGCTGGAACGGGCAGCGGTCGAACGCCGCCCGTACGACGTGTTGCTGGTCGACGCCGACCTCGGCGCCGTCGCGCCACCACCGCAGCGCGGCTCCGTGCCGCAGCCCCGCCACCTCCCGGGAGCGCCCCAACACCGGCCCGTTGCCGGGCAGTTGACGCGCCCACCGGCCGCCGCGCGGCCGCCCGCCGACGGGGCGCGGCCGCCGGGCGACGGGATCGCCCTGGTCGGCCGGGCCTGCCGGGCCCACCCGGCGCTGCGGGCCGTGATGCTGGCCGTCACCGACGACCCGCAGCGGGCCGTCCGCGCCCTGCAGGCCGGGGCCAACGGCTGGGTGGCGCGAGAAAGCTCGCTGGGCGCGCTGATGGCGGTGATCCGCGGCGTGCTGCGCGAGGAGACCCACCTGCCGCCCGCCCTGCTGACCGGGGTGGTCCGCGAACTCACCTCCGCCCGGCGGGACCGCTCCGAGAGCGAACGCCTGGTCGCCGCGCTCACCCCCCGCGAGGAGGAGGTGCTGCGCTGCATGGTGGCGGGCCTGGGCAGACAGGCGGTGGCCGAGCGGCTGTTCCTGTCCCCGCACACCGTCCGCACCCACATGCAGAACGTCCTGGGCAAGCTGGGGGTGCACTCCACGCTCGCGGCGGTCGCCGTCGCCCGCCGCGCCGGGATCGCCCCCTCCGAGCCGCCCTCGCCGCCCGCCGCGCCAGCCCCCGTCCCACCGCCGACCGTCGCCTCGACCGCAGGCCCCGGCGCGGGCTGAACGAGCCCCGCCTTCCGAGCAGGTTCCACTCCGTGATCAGCGAGACCGGAGGTCAGATGTTGCCGCACCGCGCTTCCGCACGCCCGCACGCAGCCCGCACCCGCACCCGCAGTCCCGAGCAGCGCTTCGGCGCGGCCGGCCTGCGCACCCTGGTCGTCGGGGCCGGCGCGGCCGGCACGGCACTGGTCCGCGACCTGGACCGGACCCCGGAGTTCGGCCTCACCCCCGTCGGGGTACTGGACGACGACCCCGCCAAGGCCGGCCGGCACGTCTGCGGCCGCCCCGTCCTCGGCCCGCTCGCCGACCTCACCCGCCACGCCCTCGCCCATCGCGCCCAGGTGGTCGTCCTCGCCATCCCCGGCCTGCCGCACCAGCGCGTCCGCGAACTCGCCACCGCCGCGGCCGCGGCCGGCGCGGCCGTCCGCTACCTGCCGTCCTTCCTGTCCGCGCTGCGCCGCGCCGTGGTCGGCTCCGACCTGCGCACCCTGGACGTCAACCGGCTGATCGGCCGCCACGAGGTGCACGTGGTCTCGCCCGACGTGCGCACCGTCATCGAGGGCCGCCGGGTCCTGGTGACCGGCGCGGGCGGCTCCATCGGCAGCGAACTCTGCCGCCAGGTCCAGGCGTTCGGCCCGGCCGCGCTCTACATGCTCGACCACGACGAATCCAACCTGCACCGGCTCCAGCTCGACATCTGGGGCGAGGCGCTGCTCACCGACGAATCCCTGGTGATCGCCGACATCCGGGACCGCCCGCGGATCCAGCAGATCTTCCGCGACCTGCGCCCCGAGGTGGTCTTCCACGCCGCCGCGCACAAACACCTGCCGCTGCTGGAGCGCCACCCCAGCGAGGCCGTCAAGTCCAATGTGCTCGGCACCGACCACCTGGTCGAGGCCGCGCTCGCCACCGGCGTCGAACGTTTCGTCCTGATCTCCACCGACAAGGCCGCCGACCCGACGTCCGTCCTCGGCGCGAGCAAGCGCCTCGCCGAGCTGATCGTCCAGGCCAACGCGCGGGACGCCCGCAACCTCGGCACCGGCGTGTTCGCCGCCGTCCGCTTCGGCAACGTGCTCGGCTCGCGGGGCTCGCTGCTGTCCGTCCTGGAGGAACAACTGCGCAGCGGCGGGCCCGTGACGGTCACCCACCCCGACGTCACCCGGTTCTTCATGACCATCGAGGAGGCCGTCGGCCTGGTGCTGGAAGCCGGACGGATGGCCGAAGGCGGCGAGGTCTTCGTGCTCGACATGGGCGAGCCGGTGCGGATTGTGGATCTGGTCCACAACTTCGCGGAACAGGTCCAGCTGGACGCGGACGAGGTCGAGATCCGCTACACCGGGCTGCGGGCGGGGGAGAAGCTCAACGAGGCACTGTTCTCGGACACCGAGGAGCGGCTTCCCACCGCGCACCCGCGGATCTTCGCGACGGCGGCGAATGCGACTGGCGTCGAGGATCTGGCCGGGGGTCTCACGGCGTTGTACGGGGCCGCGACGGGCAACGAGGACCCTGTGGTCCGCGACTGCCTGGCGGCGCTGCTCCCCGGCTACAAGAGTGCCCCGGACAAGCCTCCGGCGCTTTCGGCCCTGTACCCGGACGGGTTTTAGTTTTTGGGGGCTCGGGGAACGGCGAGGCCGGGACTGCGGATGGTCGAACCCTGCGATGCGGTCGTGCTGCTTCGGGTGTCTTGAGGTACCGGGAGACCAAAAACGTATGCACGCTCAGCGCCCTGTTGATCAACCGCAGACTCGGCCCCGCCGTTCCCCGGGCCCCTGCGGGGCCTCCTGAGGAGCCCTAACCTGCGCGGTCGAAGGGGATGACCAACTGGCGCAGCAGGGAGGCGAGTTCGGCGCGCTGGGTGGGTGCCAGCCGGGCCAGGATCTCGCGTTCGTGGGTGAGGAGGCCGGCCAGGGCCTGGTCGGCCTTGTCGCGGCCGGCGTCGGTGAGGCGGACCAGGACGCCGCGGCGGTCGTCGGGGTCGGGGAGGCGGACGACCAGGCCCTTGGTGGTGAGGCGGTCGATCCGGTTGGTCATGGTGCCGGAGGTGACCAGGGTCTGGGTGAGGAGCTGGCCGGGGGAGAGCTGGTAGGGGTCGCCGGCCCGGCGCAGCGCGGTGAGGACGTCGAATTCCCAGGGTTCGAGGCCGTGCTCGGCGAAGGCGGTGCGGCGGGCGCGGTCCAGGTGGCGGGCGAGTCGGCTCACCCGACTGAGGACCTCAAGGGGTTCCACGTCGAGGTCGGGGCGCTCTCGGCGCCATGCTGCGACCAGGCGGTCGACCTCGTCCTCCATGAGGATCAGTGTATCGGCGGATGTGTCGATGTGAAGTCTCTTGACATCAAGAGATAACAAAGGAACGCTCGGCGCTCGAAAGATATCTTGACGTCGAGATACTTCTGGAGGTTCGCCGTGCCCGCCGACTGGGACGCCCACCAGTACCTGCGCTACGCGGAGGAACGCATCCGGCCGCTGGGCGAACTGCTCGCCCGGGTCCCCGAACTCCCGCCCCGCCCCACCGTGCTGGACCTCGGCTGCGGCCCCGGCAACTCCACCGCCGTGCTGCGCCGCCGCTGGCCCGGGGCCCGCCTGCTCGGCCTGGACACCTCGCCCGCCCTGCTGGAGGCCGCCCGCACCACCGGCGAGCCCAGTGCCGAGTACCGGCTGCAGGACGTCACCGCGTACGACCCGGCGCCCGAGCGGCCCGACCTGATCGCGTCCAACGCCGCCCTGCACTGGATGGACACCCCGACCGCCGACCACCTCACCCTGCTGCCCCGCTGGGCGGCCGCGCTGCGCCCTGGCGGGGTGATCGCCTTCCAGCTGCCCGGCAACTTCGCCGCCCCCAGCCACACCCTGCTCGCCGAGCTGCGCGGCAGCGCCCGCTGGCGCGAGCGGCTGGGCACCGTCCGCCCGGACGCGTCCTGCCACGCCCCGGCGCGCTACCTGGAGGCGCTGCTGGCCGCGGGCTGCACGGCCGACGTCTGGGAAACCACGTACCTGACGGTGCTCCAGGGGCCGGACCCGGTGCTGGAGTGGGTCAAGGGCACCACGCTGCGCCCGGTGCTGGAGCGGCTGCCCGACCCGGCCGAGCGGCAGGAGTTCCTGGCGGAGTACGGGTCGCTGCTGCGCGAGGCCTACCCGGCGACCGACCACGGCACGGTGTTCCCGTTCCGCCGGGTGTTCGCGGTGGCCGTGAAGAACCAGTCGGCCGCGCAGGTGAATTGACTGATCATCGCTTCGCGCTGGGCAGCGCCGGGTGGCGGCCCAGCACCACCACGCCGACCACGATCGCGGCCATCCCGGCGCTCTGCCAGGCCAGCGCGGCGGGAGTGATCCGGACCCGGTCGCCGAGGAAGCCGACCGCGCAGGCGATGCCGGCCAGCGGCTGGGCGGCGGTGAGCGCGGGCAGGGACATCCGCAGCGGTGCGGCCTCGAACGCGGACTGCACCAGCAGCAGGCCGACCACGCCGATGCAGACCACGCTGTACGGCTGCCAGGAGGCGAACGCGGCGGTGACGCCGTGCCGGTCGATCAGGTCGAAGGTGGCCCGGGTGAGCGCGTCCTGGAGGCCGTAGAGCAGGCCGGCGGCCAGTGCGAGCAGGGTGGCCTCCTCGAACAGCGGGAGGTGGCGGGCCACCGAGACCAGCAGCACGGCGAGGCCGGAGACGGTGCCGATGACCAGCCACTGCCGCAGCGGCCCGACGCCGGGGCCGCCGCCCTGGGGCTGGCCGGCGGCGATGAACGCAGTGACGCCGAGTGCGATCAGCGCCACGCCGATCCACCCGGAGCGGCCCAGCCGGGTGCCGGTGATCCGGCGGGCCAGCAGCATCGCCCAGACCAGGTTGGTGGCCAGCAGCGGCTCGACCAGGGTGACCTCGCCCTGGCTGAGCGCCAGCGCGGACAGCACCTGGCCGGCGATCATGAAGCCGATGCCGAGCAGCCAGTCGGGCATCCTCATCAGGTCGAGCAGCAGCCGCCAGCGCAGCAGGTCGCCGCTGGGGGCGCGCTGGGCGGCGTGCTGCTGCAGGACGAAGCCGAGTCCGAGGCAGCAGGCCGCGCCGAGGGCCAGCAGGAAGACCGCCAACGGGTTCTCCTGTCGTGCGGGTCGGCCCGGTGGCCCCGGTGGCGGGGCCGGGCCGGTCAGTTCTTGCGGTCCCCTACCAGCTTGGGGTGCCGTTCCAGGCCCTCCAGGCCGTGCCAGGCCAGGTTGACCAGGTGGGCGGCGACCTCCGCCTTGGCGGGCTTGCGCACTTCCAGCCACCACTGGCCGGTCAGCGCCACCATGCCGACCAGCATCTGCGAGTACATCGGTGCCAGCCTGGCGTCGAAACCCCGGGACTTGAACTCCAGGCCGAGGATGTCCTCGACCTGGGTGGCGATGTCGCTGATCAGCGAGGCGAACGAGCCGGTGGACTGGGCCACCGGCGAGTCCCGGACCAGGATCTTGAAGCCGTCGGTGGAGGTGTCGATGTAGTCCATCAACGCGAACGCGGCCTGTTCGAGCAGCTCCCGGGAGTGTCCGCCGGTGAGCGCGCCGGTGACCATGTCCAGCAGGAGCTGCATCTCGCGGTCGACGACCACCGCGTACAGGCCCTCCTTGCCGCCGAAGTGCTCGTAGACGACCGGCTTGGAGACCCCGGCGCGTTCGGCGATCTCCTCCACCGAGGTGCCGTCGTAGCCGCGCTCGGCGAAGACCGTCCGGCCGATCTCCAGCAGCTGCTCGCGGCGCTGCTTGCCGGTCATCCGCACCCGGCCGCCTGTCTTCGCGGCGGCGCCGCGGGCCCCGCCGCGCCGCGAAGGCTGCTGATGGCCGGCGCTGTCTCCGTTGGTCCCGTTCACCCCTCCATCATGCTGCAGGCGCTGCCTCATGCGGCGCGGCGGGCGGCGATCCGCTCCGCACCCGGCCAGCGGACGTCGGCGGCCCAGCCCGCCTTCTCGAACCAGCGGATGACCCGCGCCGAGGAGTCGACCTGGCCGCGGAGCACGCCGTGCCGGGCCGAGGTCGGGTCGGCGTGGTGCAGGTTGTGCCAGGACTCGCCGCAGGACAGCACGGCCAGCCACCACACGTTGCCGGACTTGTCGCGGGACCTGAAGGGGCGTGAACCGACCGCGTGGCAGATCGAGTTGATCGACCAGGTGACGTGGTGCAGCAGTGCGACCCGGACCAGCGAGCCCCAGAAGAAGGCGGACAGCGCGCCCTGCCAGCTCCAGGTGGCCAGGCCGCCGATCACCGCGGGCAGCGCCAGCGAGAGCGTCGTCCACAGCCAGAACAGCCGGGAGATGCGCCGCATGGCCGGGTCGCGGACCAGGTCGGGCGCGTACTTGAGCTGCGGGGTCTGCTCCTCGTCGAACATCCAGCCCATGTGCGCCCACCACAGGCCCTTCAGCAGGGCGGGCACGCTCTCGCCGTAGCGCCACGGGGAGTGCGGGTCGCCCTCCTTGTCGGAGAAGCGGTGGTGTCTGCGGTGGTCGGCGACCCAGCGCACCAGCGGGCCCTCGACGGCGAACGAGCCGAGCACGGCGAGGCCGATGCGCAGCGGCCGCTTGGCCTTGAACGCGCTGTGGGTGAAGTAGCGGTGGTAGCCGACGGTGATGCCGTGGCAGGTGAGGAAGTACATGGCGACGGCGATGCCGGCGTCCAGCCAGGACAGCCCCCAGCCCCAGGCGACCGGGACGGCGGCCAGCAGGGCCAGGAACGGCACGGCGATGAACAGGGCGAGGGTGGCTCGTTCCAGGGGGCCCTGTTTCTCGCCGCCCCTGGTGGCGGACATGCGGGGGAGAAGGTCCTCGGCGGCGCTCGGCGGCGCCTGCCCGGCCTGGATGGTCATGGCGCGTCCCGGGGAGGAGGGTGGTGCCAGCGGATACCTACGTTTCCGTAACCTACGGCATCGTAGGTATCGGACGGCGGTAAGCGGAAGGCTCGCGCGCGGGCGTGTCGCGGTGTTCGTCGGCGGGATTCGTGCCGGACGCCGGTCCGTGGCGGGTGCGTCGTTCGTGTGCTTGGCGGAAGGTGGTGGAGCTACGGGCCGTCAACCCGTAGGCTGTGCGGGGCGCGGTAACCGCGCTTTTCCGCCGTGGTGTAATGGCAGCACAGGGCCCTTTGGAGGCCTTTGTCTGGGTTCGAATCCTAGCGGCGGAGCCCTTTGCGACTGTTTCGGTCGTTTTCCGTCCGTCTCGTCTCGGTATTCTCGGTGCACCCTCACCCCGCATCGACCGAGGAGTCTTCCCGCGTGAGTGCCAACCAGCCCGCTGCCGTGATCGTGCTCGCCGCCGGGGGCGGTACGCGGATGAAGTCCAAGGCCCTGCCGAAGGTGCTGCACGAGATCTGCGGCCGTTCCCTGGTGGGCCACGCCGTGTCCGCCGCCCAGGAGTTGACGCCCAGTCAGCTGCTGGTGGTGGTCGGCCACCTGCGCGAGCTGGTGCAGGCGCACCTGGCCGAGCACTACCCGGCGGCCCGCCCCGTCGTGCAGACCGAGCAGCTCGGCACCGGCCACGCGGTGCGCACCGCCCTGCGGGCGCTGACCGCCGACGGCGTGGAGCTGGACGGCACCGTGCTGGTCACCACCGGCGACGCCCCGCTGCTGACCGGCGGCACGCTGTCCGCGCTGGCCGCCGCGCACGCCGAGCAGGGCAACGGCGTCACCGTGCTGACCGCCCTGGTCCCCGACGCCACCGGCTACGGGCGGATCCTGCGCGAGGCGGACGGCGCCGTCGCCGCGATCGTCGAGCACAAGGACGCGAGCCCCGAGCAGCTGGCGGTCAACGAGATCAACTCCGGGGTGTTCGCGTTCGACGCCAAGCTGCTGGCGCACGCGCTGTCGCTGGTCGGCACCGACAACTCGCAGGGCGAGGAGTACCTGACCGACACCTTGGAGATCCTGCGCCGCGGGGGCCACCGGGTGGGCGCGGTGGTGGCCGCCGACCACCGGGAGATCGTCGGCATCAACGACCGGGTGCAGCTGGCCGAGGCCCGCCGCCTGCTCAACGACCGGCTGCTGGAGCGGGCGATGCGGGCCGGCGTGACGGTGGTCGACCCGGCCTCCACCTGGCTGGACGTCCAGGTCACCTACGAGCCGGACGCCCTGGTGCATCCCGGCACCCAGCTGCTCGGCGCGACCCACCTGGGCGAGGGCTGCGAGGTCGGCCCGCACACCACGCTGACCGACACCTCGGTCGGTGCGGGCGCCCGTGTGAGCAACACCACGGCGGAGCGCGCCGAGATCGGCCCGGAGGCCTCGGTCGGCCCGTACGCGTACCTGCGGCCGGGCACCAAGCTGGCCCGGAAGGCGAAGGCCGGCACCTACGTGGAGATCAAGAACTCCGAGCTGGGCGAGGGCGCGAAGGTGCCGCACCTGTCGTACATCGGGGACGCCTCGATCGGTGAGGGCACCAATGTGGGTGCGGCGTCGGTCACAGTGAACTACGACGGCGTGAACAAGCACCGCACGGTCATCGGGGCCCACTGCCGCACGGGTTCCGACAACATGTTCATCGCCCCGGTCACGGTCGGTGACGGCGCGTACACCGCCGCCGGATCCGTGATCACCAACGACGTTCCGGCCGGTTCGCTGGGCGTCGCGCGGGCCCAGCAGCGCAACATCGCGGGCTGGGTTGAGCGGAAGCGGCCCGGTTCGGCGTCCGCCCGCGCGGCCGCCGCGGCATCCTCCGCGGAGTAGCCGGACGCGGCGGCCGGGGAATCCTGAGGACAGGTCCCCGGCCGTCGGCCGCGGTCCGGGGCGCGTAACCTGAAGTACATACGTGCGCCATCGGGCCTGCTGGGCCGTGCCTCGGCGTACTCACCCTGAGTGGCAATAACACGAGGAGACGGTGCAGTGAGCGGGATCACGACCTCCGGCGAGAAGAAGCTCAAACTCTTCTCCGGTCGAGCCCACCCGGAACTTGCCGAGGAGGTCGCCCGCGTACTGGGCACCGAACTCGTCCCGACCAAGGCCCTGGACTTCGCCAACGGCGAGATCTACGTCCGATTCCTGGACTCCGCGCGCGGCGCCGACTGCTTCGTGATCCAGAGCCACACGGCTCCGATCAACCAGTGGATCATGGAGCAGCTGATCATGATCGACGCGCTGAAGCGCGCGTCGGCCCGCAGCATCACCGCGATCCTCCCGTTCTACGGCTACGCCCGGCAGGACAAGAAGCACCTCGGCCGCGAGCCCATCTCGGCCCGCCTGATCGCCGACCTGCTGCGCCAGGCCGGTGCCGACCGCCTGATGGCCGTGGACCTGCACACCGCGCAGATCCAGGGCTTCTTCGACGGCCCGGTCGACCACCTGTTCGCGCTGCCGATGCTCGCCGACTACGTCGGTGACCGGGTCGCCGACCGGTCCAAGCTGACCATCGTCTCGCCGGACGCCGGCCGGGTGAAGGTCGCCGACCAGTGGTGCGACCGCCTGGACGCCCCGCTGGCGATCATCCACAAGCGCCGCGACATGACGCAGGCCAACACCATCCTCTCCGCCGAGGTGGTCGGTGACGTCAGGGGCCGCACCTGCGTCCTGGTCGACGACATGATCGACACCGCCGGCACCATCTGCGCCGCCGCTGACGCGCTGTTCGACGCCGGCGCCGCCGACGTCATCGTGGCCGCCACCCACGGCGTGCTCTCCGGCCCCGCCGCGGACCGGCTGAAGAACTCCCGGGTCAGCGAGTTCGTGTTCACCAACACCCTGCCGACCCCGGCCCAGCTCCAGCTGGACAAGATCACCACGCTGTCGATCGCCCCGTCGATCGCCGCCGCCGTGCGCGAGGTGTTCGAGGACGGCTCGGTCACCAGCCTGTTCGAGGGCGTGCACTGATCCCTCACGGGAGCTGACCCCCCGTCGGACCCTTGATTCGGCCCCCGGTTCCGTCTGGAACCGGGGGCCGATTTCACGTCCGCGCCACCCCCCGGTTAGTCTGGGGAGACTGCTCGGCGAGGGATGCCCATTTCGGTGCTCCGTGATCGACGCGCGAGAACGATGCGCTTTGATCGAACCGCCGAGTGTCCCCCCAAACGCAACTGAGGGTGTGGCCCGGCGGTTCTGTCGTTCCTGCACCCCTTCGCATTTCCGAGGAGTGCAGTCGTGTCCGAGATCCGCATCGCCGCTGAGTCCCGCACCGAGTTCGGCAAGGGTGCCGCCCGTCGCGCCCGCCGCGCCGGCTTCGTCCCCGGTGTCGTCTACGGCCACGGCCACGCCCCGGTTCACCTGAACCTGCCCGGCCACGACCTGATGATGGCCCTGAAGACCCCGAACGCCCTGCTGGTCGTCCCGATCGACGGCAAGGACGAGTACGTGCTGCCGAAGGCCGTGCAGCGCGAGGCCATCAAGCGCTCCATCGAGCACGTCGACCTGCTGCTGGTCAAGCGCGGCGAGAAGGTCACCGTCGAGATCCCGGTCCACACCGAGGGCGAGCTGGCCCCCGGCGGCAACCTGATCGAGCACGTGCTGAACGCCCTCCCGATCGAGGCCGAGGCCACCCACCTGCCCGAGTCCGTCACCGTCTCGATCGAGGGCCTGGAGGCCGGCGCCTCCATCACCGCCGGCGACATCGCCCTGCCGGCCGGCGTCGCGCTGGCCGTCGAGGCCGACGCCGTCGTCCTGCAGGTCATCGGCGCCCAGGCCCCCGAGGCCACCGAGGAAGAAGAGGCCGAGGCCGCCGAGGCCGCCGAGGGCGAAGAGGCCGCTGTCGAGGCCTGATCCTCGCGATCTTTTCCACCGCTGCCCCGGCCGTCCCGCTTCCGCGGGGGCGGCCGGGGCAGCGGCATGTCCGGGATGATGGACGACGCAACGACACCCGCGTGAGGAGCGGCATGAGCGAGTACGACGGCCCCTGGCTGGTGGTGGGCCTCGGCAACCCCGGCGAGGGCTACGCCCGCAACCGGCACAACATCGGCTTCATGGTGGTCGACCTGCTGGCCCAGCGGATGGGCGCCAGGTTCAAGGCCCACAAGAGCCGCGCCCAGGTCGCCGAAGGGCGCCTGTCGGGCAAGCGGGCGATCCTCGCCAAGCCGATGAGCTTCATGAACCTCTCGGGCGGTCCGGTCACCGCGCTGCGCGACTTCTACAAGGTGCCCGCCTCGGCGATCATCGCCGTCCACGACGAACTCGACCTCGACTACGCGGGCCTGCGGATCAAGCTCGGCGGCGGCGACAACGGCCACAACGGCCTGAAGTCGATCACCAAGTCGCTCGGCCCCGACTACCACCGGGTGCGCTGCGGCATCGGCCGCCCGCCCGGCCGGATGGAGGTCGCCGACTTCGTGCTCAAGGACTTCTCGTCCACCGAGCGCAAGGACCTCGACTGGTTCGTCGACCGCTCCGCGGACGCCGTCGAGGCACTGCTCGCCGACGGCCTGGAACGCGCACAGCAGAACTACAACTCCTGACCGGCGCCGACCACCCTCCGTACACAACATTCATGCAACGCTTGCCTCGTGGAAGCTGACTGGTGGTCAGAACACGCCAGGAATCGGATACCGTCGGACCCGGTGCAAGGATTGAAGTGCCGTCACTGGGGGTATGGAGCGTGATCCGCTCGAAGCGTGTGGGCAAGGTCGTCGGTGGCACCGTGCTGTGCCTGGCCGCCGGAGGATGGGCCGGCACGCCCGCGCTGGCCGCCGAACCCGTCAGCACCGTCACCCCCGAGCCGGCCGCGGCCAAGCTCGCCCCGCCCACCGGCTCCGTCGGCTCGGCCGGCGTGTACGCCGTCGGCGGCGGCCTGGTGGTGGTGGCCGGCGGTGCGGCGACCTGGCTGCGCAAGCGCAAGAAGGCCTAGGCAGACGAACGAGGTCCGCTCCCCGGGGAGCGGACCTCGTCGCGTCCGGTCAGCCGGTGTTGCGCAGGCCGGCCGCGATGCCGTTGACGGTCAGCAGCAGGGCGCGGGCCCGCAGCGGGTCCTCGGGGCGGCCGAGCGCGACCTCCTCGCGCTGGCGGCGCAGCAGCGCCACCTGGAGGTAGGAGATCGGGTCGAGGTAGGCGTCGCGGACGGTGAAGGTCTGCTTCAGGACCTCGTTGTGCTCCAGCAGCTCGGACTCGCCGGTCAGCCGCAGCACCTCGCGCAGCGTCAGTTCGTGCTCGGCGGTGATCTGGTCGAAGACGTGCCGCAGTTCGGCGGGCACCAGCTGCTCGACGTAGTGGCGGGCGATCCGCAGGTCGGTCTTGGCCAGCGTCATGGCGACGTTGGACAGGAAGTTGCGGAAGAAGTGCCAGTTCCCGTACATCTCGTCGAGCACGTCCGACAGGCCGGCCGCGCGGGCCGCCGCCAGGCCGGAGCCGACGCCGTACCAGCCCGGGACGATCTGCCGGGACTGCGTCCAGCCGAACACCCACGGGATGGCCCGCAGGCCGTCCAGGCCGGCGCCGCTGTCGGGGCGGCGGGACGGGCGGGAGCCCAGGTGCAGTGAGGCCAGCTGGTCGACCGGGGTGGAGGCGAAGAAGTACTTCGGCAGGTCCTCCTGCTCCACCAGCGCCCGGTAGGAGGTGTGCGCGGCCTCCGAGACCCGGTCCATCGCGGCGTCCCAGCGGGCCAGCTCCTCCGGGGCCTGACGCGGGGCGGTGTGCAGCGCGGACGCGGCCAGCGTGGCGGAGAGGGTCAGCTCCAGGTTCTCCCGGGCCAGCGACGGCAGCAGGTACTTGTCGGAGATCACCTCGCCCTGCTCGGTGACCTTGATCTCGCCCTCCAGGGTGCCCCAGGGCTGGGCGAGGATCGCCTCGTGCGAGGGGCCGCCGCCGCGGCCCACGGTGCCGCCGCGGCCGTGGAACAGCCGCAGCCGGATCCCGTACCGGTGCGCCACGTCGCGCAGTCGGCGCTGGGCGCGGTGGATCTCCCACTGCGAGGTGGTGATGCCGCCGAACTTCGAGGAGTCCGAGTAGCCGAGCATGACCTCCTGGATGTCGCCGCGCAGCGACACCAGCAGCCGGTACGAGGGGTCGGCGAGCATGTCCTCCAGGATCCGGTCGGCCTGCTGGAGTTCGTCGGTGGTCTCCAGCAGCGGCACGATGCCGATCTTGGCGATGCCCGCGTGCAGGTCGATCAGCCCCGCCTCGCGGGCCAGCACCACGGCCGCGAAGACGTCGTCGGCGCCCTGGCACATCGAGATGATGTACGACTCGACGATCTCGTCGCCGAACCGCTCGAAGCCCTGCCGGATGGTCCTGAACACGCCGAGCGTCTTGGCGCCCGCCGGGTCCAGCGGGGCCGGGGTCGGGGCCAGCGGGCGGCGCGAGCGCATCTCCTTCGACAGCAGGCGCTGGCGGTACTCGCGCGGCATGTCGGTGTAGCGCCATGCCTCCTCGCCGAGCCGGTCGAACAGCTGGCCCAGCGCGTGGTGGTGCGCCTCGGCGTGCTCGCGGACGTCCATGGTGGCGAGCTGGAGGCCGAACGCCTCGATGGTGCGGATCGCCCGGGCGAGCCGGCCGTCGGCGATCAGGCCGCCGCGGTGGGCGCGCAGCGAGTCCTGGATCAGCTTCAGGTCGGCGATCAGGTCCCGGGTGCCGACGTAGTCGCGGCCGGGGACGTGCGGGGTGCCCGCGGCCAGCCGGTCGCGGGTGTTGTCGAGCTTGATCCGGATGCAGGTGGCCTTCAGCCGGTACGGCTCCTCGGCGTTCATCCGCTTGTAGCGCGGGCTCAGCTCCGGAAGGTGCGTCAGGTCGGCGTCCAGCGAGGTCAGCAGCTCCTCGGAGGCGCCCGCCAGGCGCACCGAGGTGGACAGCGAGGCGCGCAGGTCGTCGATCGCCGCCAGCGCGTCCTTGATGCCGTACTCGTGCTGGAGGTTGAGCACGTCCCAGGTGACCTGCGGGGTGACGTTCGGGTTGCCGTCGCGGTCGCCGCCGATCCAGGTGCCGAAGGTCAGCGGGCGCACCCCCTCCGGCAGGGTCAGGCCGACCCGGGCGAGTTCCTCGTGCAGCTCCTCCAGCACCGCGGGCACCGCCTCGCGGTACAGCTCGTCCAGGTAGTAGACGGCGTTGCGGGCCTCGTCGGTCGGCTCCGGGCGGGCGATCCGCAACTCGTCGGTCTGCCACAGCAGGTCGATCACCTCGGCGAGGCGGCGGTCGGCCTGCCTCCGCGCGGAGGTCTGCCGGGCGGAGTCGGCCTGGCCGGTCGCCGCCTGCTCGCGGTGGATCCGCTCCAGCAGCTCACCGACCCGGCGCAGCTTGTTCAGCACGCTGCGGCGGGCCGCCTCGGTCGGGTGCGCGGTGAACACCGGACGCACCGCGAGGTGGGCCAGCGTGTCGGCCAGGTGCTTCGGGTCCGCCTCCTTCAGCTGGTCGGCGGTCTGCGCCAGCACCGAGCCCTCGCGGGCCCGGCGGGAGGCGAACTCCCGTCCGCGGTGCACCTGTTCGGTGACGTTCGCGAGATGGAAGTAGGTGGAGAAGGCGCGTACCAGCTTCGCGGCGGTCTCCAGATCGATCGACGCCAGCAACTGGGCCGTCGCCTCGCCGTCGGTACGGCTCAGCAGGCGCACCTGCTCGACCAGGCCCAGCAGTTCCGGGCCCTCCTGACGCACGAGGGTCTCGCCGAGGAGGTCGCCGAGGCGGCGGATGTCCGCCCGCAGCGCGGCGTTGTCCGCGTGCTCGGTGGGCGTGGGGATCGGAGCGGTCACGGCTGGCTCCCTGTGGTGGTGGGGGTGTTCGGCAACGGCTCTGCCATCACCGCAGTGCGGGTGACGGGTGCGGACCGCGCTGTCCGACGGGCAACAGCATAGGTGGCACCCGGTGCCAGATCGGAGAGGTGGCCGGATGGCGGACACCTGGGGAGGGACGGGTGCCGGGGCGGGCGGAGGGCACTGCGTAAGGTGTCCGTTATGAGTGAACAGCCGGCGGGGGACGGCGTGTGGTGGTGGACGCGAAGGCGCAGTGCGGCGCTGGACGTGGCTCTGGCGCTGGCGGCCGGGCTGGAGTGCGCCGTCGGGGCGTTCTCCTTGCTGCGGGGCCGGATGCAGCTGGACACGCCGGTCGTGGTGGTCGGGGTGGTCCTGGGAGCGCTGGCCGGCGGTTCGCTGCTGGTGCGGCGCAGGTGGCCCGCGCTGCCGGTGGTGGTGGCGCTGGTGTTCGTGCCGGGCCTGTTCGGCGTGACGCTGCTGGTGGTGTCGCTGTACACGCTGACGGCGACCTGGGAGTGGCCGACCCGGCGGGCCCGGGTGATCGTGCTGTCGGGCGTCGCGATGCTGGAGACCTTCGGCATGGCGATGCTCGCGATGTTCGCGCCGAGCCAGCCGCCGCCGCCCCGGGATGTGGTGCCGCCCAGCTGGGCGCTGGTGCTGGTGGCCGCGGCCGTCGCGGTCGGTACGGCGACCGCCCCGGTGGTGACCGGCCTGTACATCGGGGCGCGGCGCCGCCTGGTGGAGTCGCTGAAGGACCGGGCGGAGGGCCTGGCCACCGAGCTGACGCTGCTCGCCGAACAGGCCAGGGAGCGGGCCTGGCGGGCCCGCGCCGAGGAACGCACCCGGATCGCCCGGGAGATGCACGACGTGGTCGCGCACCGGGTCAGCCTGATGGTGGTGCACGCGGCGGCGGTGGAGCGGATCATCCCCAAGGACCCGGCGAAGGCCCAGCAGTCGGCGGCACTGATCGGCGAGGTCGGCCGGCAGGCGCTGGACGAACTGCGGGAGATCCTCGGCGTGCTGCGGATGACCGAGCCGCAGGACCAGGTGGAGGCGCCGGTCGGCGGCCTCGGGGAGCTGGCGGAGCTGGTGGAGCAGTCCCGGGCGGCCGGCATGGCCGTCTCGCTGACCGTCAGCGGCGAGCACCTGGCGTACGTCGCGGAGGCCGAGCAGACCGCGTTCCGGGTGGTGCAGGAGGGCCTGACGAACGCCCACAAGCACGCCGGCGGGGCGCGGGTGACGGTGCTGCTGGCGTACGTGCCGAACGGGGTGCGGGTGTCGGTGGTCAACGACTGCCCCGGCGGTGCGGCCATGCCGGTGGCGCTGCCGAGCGGCGGCAACGGCCTGGTCGGGATGCGCGAGCGGGTGATGGCGCTGGGCGGGATGTTCCACGCCGGGCCGGAGAACGGCGGCTTCCGGGTCGAGGCGGTGCTGCCGTCCCGGCTGCGGCTGGCCGTCGAACCGCTGGCCTGACGCGTCAGCTCCCGGTGGCCGTGCGCAGCCGGTGCGGGGTCAGGCCGAGGACCAGGGTGGCCAGCGCCTGGTCGACGCTGTGGCCGAGGAACCACTCGCCGGTGTGGTCGAGGCTGTAGACCCGGCCCTGCTCGTCGATGGCCAGCAGCGCCTGCCCGTGCAGTTCTTCGCCGAGCGGGGCGAGCCGGGTGTCCAGGGCGCGGCCGAGGTCGGTGAGGGTGCGCGGGGCGTGCAGGCCGCAGCGCGGGTCGAGCAGGAACGGAGTGCGGGCCATCGTCCGCCCGGGGCCGGGGACGTCGAAGGCCAGGCCGCCGAACTCGGCCCAGGCCTCGATCGCGGCGGGGAACACCGAGTGCTGCGGATCCAGCGGACCGCCGTACGCGACCATCGCATCGGCCCACTGTTCGGCCTGGCGGATCTCCCACCGGCCCGGGTGCCAGCCAGCCTGCTTGAGGGCGGCGGCCACGTCGGCCGGGAAGCGGGGCTGGGTACGGACGGTGCTGGCGTTCAGGACGTGCTCCGGTGGTTCGGGGACGGGGAATGGAGGGTCAGCGGCGGCCGGGCGGCCCGACCGCGACGCTGGCCACGTTCAGATGATCCAGCAGCGGAGCGCAGGAACGGCACGGCGGCGCGTGCGTGCCGTGCGCCGGATCGCCCTCCTCGCGGATCCGCACCGTGGTCATCCGGGCGCCCTTCAGCGCCTTGCGGGCCTCCTGCACCGTCATCGGCTTGCGCGAGGCCCGCTTCGAGCGGGACGCGTCGACCTGCCCCAGGAACTGCGACAGCAGCGCCGGCTCCGGGCAGCGGCCGAGGAAGCGCTCGCGCTTGTCGACCGGCAGCGCCGCCAGGAACTCGCCGACCAGCGGGTGCAGCATCGGCGACAGATCGGACTTCTCCCCGGCCAGCGTGTGCACCTCGCCGCCGCGCAGCATCAGCGCCGCCGCCACCGCGGGCAGCAGGCTGTCGCGCTGGTGCCGCAACACGGGCGGCGGGCCCGACTGGTCCATGACTGCTCCTCGACGTTGTACGGCGCACCGGCAGTTCTCCGCTGCCGGGGGTCTGCTGACGGACGGTGAATCCTCACCCCGATGTGTCCAGCCTGCCAAACGGATCCGACTTCCGCCGCGCCGGGGTGCGACACGGGGGCGCACAGAGGTGTACGGAGGGACCAACTCCCGTACCGCGCGCCCCCGGTGGCGTTCACCGGGTTTTCCGATTGTGCCTCGACCGGCCCGGCCGGGCCGGTACCGTTCGAGCGACGCGGCGGCAAGGGGGGTCTTGCGATGGGGTCGAACGTCGTGGCGCACGAGGCGCCTGGGGAACACGTGCCCACACCGGGCAGTACCGAACGAGAACCCGACCGGCGCATCGGACTGGCCGTCGTCGGCGCCGGCTACTGGGGTCCGAACCTGGTCCGCAACGCCCAACAGACCGCCGCACTGCACCTGCACTGGCTGTGCGACCTGGACGAACAGCGCTCCCGCAAGGTCCTCGGCGAGTACTCCACCGTCACCGCCACCACCTCCTACGACCAGGTGCTCGCCGACGAGCGGGTGCAGGCCGTCGCCATCGCCACCCCCGCCGCCGCCCACCACCGCCTGGCCCGGGCCGCCCTGGAGGCCGGCAAACACGTCCTGGTCGAGAAGCCGATCACCACCACCGCCGAGGAAGCCGCCGACCTGGTCGCCCTCGCCGAGGAGCGCGGCCTGGTCCTGATGTGCGACCACACCTTCTGCTACACCCCCGTGGTGCGCCGCATCCGCGAGCTGGTGCACGGCGGCGAGATCGGCGACATCCAGTTCTTCGACTCGGTCCGGATCAACCTCGGACTCGTCCAGCCCGACGTGGACGTGCTGTGGGACCTCGCCCCGCACGACCTGTCCATCCTCGACTTCGTCCTGCCGCCCGGCGTCGAACCCGTCGGCGTCAGCGCCCAGGCCGCCGACCCGATCGGCGCCGGCCGCGCCTGCGTCGCCTACCTGACGCTGCGCCTGTCCAACGGCGCGCTCGCCCACTGCCACGTCAACTGGCTCTCCCCGACCAAGGTCCGCACCACCCTGATCGGCGGCTCCCGCCGCACCCTGGTCTGGGACGACCTCAACCCGCAGGCCCGGCTCGCGATCCACGACCGCGGCGTCGACCTCACCCCGCCCGACGAACTCACCGACGCCATCCGGCACCGCGCCCTGATCTCCTACCGGGTCGGCGACATGGTCGCCCCCGCCCTGGTCGAACAGGAAGCCCTGCGCAACGTGATGGCCGAATTCGCCGCCGCGATCGGCGAAGGCCGCGCCCCGCTCACCGACGGCCGGGCCGGCCTTCGGGTGCTGCGCCTGTTGCACGCCGCCTCCCGCAGCCTCGAACTCGGCGGCGCGACCGTGCCCGTGGAGACCACCCGTCAGCCGTCCTTGTTGGAGAGGGCCACCGTCCGATGAACGCCGCCGTCGTGTTGGAAGGCTCCCGCTGTGTGGTCACCGGCGGCGCCGGAACCATCGGCTCCACCGTCGTCGACCAACTGATCGAGGCCGGCGCCCGCGAGGTCGTCGTGCTCGACAACTTCGTCCGCGGCCGCACCGAGAACCTGGCCCGCGCCCGCGAACTCGCCGCCCCCGGCCAACTGACCGTGGTGGACGGCGACATCCGCGACCGCGCGCTGCTGCGCGAACTCCTCGCCCCCGGCACCGACGCGCTGTTCCACCTCGCCGCGATCCGCATCACCCAGTGCGCCGCCGAACCCCGGCTCGCCCTGGAAGTCATGGTCGACGGCACCTTCGACGTGGTGGAGGCCGCGGCGGAGACCGGAGTGGGGAAGGTGATCGCCTCCTCGACCGCCTCCGTGTACGGGCTGGCGGACGTGTTCCCGACGCCGGAGAGCCAGCACCCCTACCACAACGACACCCTGTACGGGGCCGCGAAGGTCTTCAACGAGGGCCTGCTGCGCAGCTTCCACGCCATGTACGGCCTGGACTACGTCGCCCTGCGGTACTTCAACGTTTACGGCCCCCGGATGGACGTGCACGGCCGCTACACCGAGGTGTTCATCCGCTGGATGGAACGCATCACCGCCGGACAGCCACCACTGATCTTCGGCGACGGCGCCCAGACCATGGACTTCGTCTACACCGAGGACATCGCCCGGGCCAACCTGCTCGCCGCCACCGCCCCCGTCACCGACCGGGTCTACAACATCGCCTCCGGCACCGAGGTGTCGCTGCGCGGCCTCGCCGACGCGCTGCTGGAAGCCATGGAGTCGGACCTCGACGTCGAACACGGGCCCGCGCGTGACACCGCCGGCGGCGTGGTCCGGCGCCTCGCCGACATCACGGCCGCCGAACGCGACCTCGGGTGGAAGCCCGAGCTGGGGCTGGCGGACGGGCTGCGCAGGCTCGTCGCCTGGTGGCGGGAGCAGGTTTAGCGGACGGCGCGAAACCGGGGGCGCGTGCGGACACCTCCCGGCCCGCCGGGTCCGGGGGAGAACCGCGCGAACCGGAGGGAACCCCCGGAGATCGCCTCAGGGACAACGACTTGCACGTGGGTGCGACCCAGCGGAGGAGAACCCGATGTCCACCATCCCCGTCATGATCCCGTGGCTCGGCGAGGAAGAAGCTCAGGCCGCGGCGGCAGCCGTCCGCTCCGGGTGGGTCGCCCAAGGCCCGCGCGTCGCCGAGTTCGAGCGGGCGTTCGCCCAGGCCGTGGGGGTGCCGCACGCCGTCGCGGTCTCCTCGTGCACCACCGCGCTGCACCTGGCGCTGGTGGGGGCGGGCGTCGGTCCCGGTGACGAGGTCGTCGTGCCGTCGTTCTCGTTCATCGCCACCGCCAACGCCGTCACCTACGTCGGCGCGACTCCCGTCTTCGCGGACGTCGATCCGGCCACCGGCAACCTCACGCCCGAGACCGTCGCGCCGCTGCTCACCGACCGGACCCGGGCGGTGATCGCCGTCGATCAGGGGGGCGTCCCCGTGGACCTGGACGCGATCGAGGAGTTGGTCCGGCCGCGAGGCATCGCTGTCGTCGAGGACGCCGCGTGCGCCGCCGGCTCCGTCTACCGGGGGCGCCCCGCCGGCGCGGGTGCGGACCTCGCCGCGTTCTCCTTCCACCCGCGCAAGCTGCTCACTACCGGCGAGGGCGGCATGGTCACCTGCCGGGACGGTGAACTCGCCGCCAGGCTGCGGCGGTTGCGGGAGCACGGCATGAGTGTCTCGGCCGCCGACCGGCACGCCGGGGCGGGTGGGGCGGCCGTTCTCGAGACGTACGACGAGATCGGGTTCAACCACCGGATGACGGACGTCCAGGCGGCGATCGGGCTGGTGCAGCTCGGGAAGCTTCCGGCGATGGTCGCGCGGCGGCGCGAACTCGCTGGGCGGTACCGGGAGTTGCTGGGGGAGGAGCTCGGCGGGCGGCTGGTGGGCGATCCGGCGCACGGGACGTCGAACTTCCAGTCGCTGTGGCTGCTGCTGCCGGAGGGTGCGCCGGAGCGGAGTGACGTGCTCGCTGCGTTGGCGGCGGAGGGCGTTTCGGCGCGGCGCGGAATCATGGCCGCGCATCTGGAGGCGCCGTACAAGGGGTCTGCGAGGGTGCCGCTGCCGGTGACGGAGTTGCTGACTTCGAGGACGTTGATTCTGCCGCTCTACCACTCGCTGAGCGGGGAGCAGCAGGAGCGGGTGGTGGCGGCGTTGAAGGGAGCGCTCTGAGTGCGCGTTGCGCCCGCACGTGCAGGTCATTCACTCTGACGCGATCTTTCCGACGAGTTCCTTCCGCTTCGCGCAGTTCCCCGCGCCCCTGGGTGCACGTCTGCGCAGTTCCCCTGGTTGGTGATCCTCTGTGACTGATATTCCGCTGGTCGATCTGCACGCTGCGCACGCCGAGATTGCCGATGAGGTCCGGGCGGGCTTCGAGGCGGTGCTGGCGAGTGGGGCGTACATCAAGGGCCCCGAGGTTGCCGCGTTCGAGCGGGAGTTCGCGGCGTTCTGCGGGGTCGGGCACGCCGTGGGAACGGCGAATGGGACCGATGCGCTCGAACTTGCGTTGCGGGCGCTGGAGTTGGAGCCCGGCGGTGGGGTGGTGCTGCCGGCGAACACGTTTGTGGCGACGGCGGAGGCCGTGGTGCGGGCCGGGCTCAGGCCGGTGTTGGTGGATGTGGACGAGGAGTGCCTGCTGATCGACGTGGAACAGGTGGCCGAGCGGGTCGGGGATGCCGTTGCGGTGATGCCCGTGCATCTGAACGGTCAACTCGCGCCGATGGAAGCGGTGTTGGAGGCGGCGGGCGGGCTGCCGGTGGTGGAGGACGGGGCGCAGTCGCAGGGGGCGGCGCGGCACGGGCGGGTGTCGGGGAGTTGGGGGCGGATCTCGGCGACCAGTTTCTATCCGGGGAAGAACCTGGGCGCGTACGGGGACGCGGGCGCGGTGGTGACGGACGACGCGGAGCTCGCCGAGGCGGTGCGGCTGATCGGGGATCACGGGTCGGCGCGCAAGTACGTGCACGAGCGGTTCGGGTTCAACTCGCGGATGGACACCCTGCAGGCGGTGGTGCTGCGCGCCAAGCTGCGAAGGCTCCCGGCGTGGAACGAGGCCCGGCGGGCGGCGGCCGAGCGGTACGACAAGCTGTTGGGCGGGTTGGAGGGGGTCACGCTGCCCCGGACGCTGCCCGGCAACGAGCATGTGTGGCACCTGTACGCGGTCCGGGTGGAGCGGGACCGGGACCGGGTGCTCGCGGAGTTGCAGCAGGCGGGTGTCGGGGTGGGCGTGCACTACCCGGTGCCGGTGCACCTCCAGCCGGCGTTCCGTGAACTGGGCCATGCGGAAGGCGCGTTCCCGGTCACCGAGCGGGCCGCCGGGCAATTGCTCACGCTGCCGTTGTTCCCGCAGCTCACCGAGGGCCAGCAGGTGCGGGTGGCGGAGACCCTGGCGGCGGCGGTGCGCCGGAGCTGACGCGGTGTCGGTACCCGGCCGGGCGATACCCGGTCGGGTACCCCCGTGACCCTGAACGCGGCCGGTCGTTGCCCTACGCTGGTCCCCGAGGATTTCGGCTTCTGCTGTGGGGGACCCCAGATGACGACAGGTCGGCCCGGCACCGCTGCCGTGCCCAACGCGGCGTACGCGGGCCAGGTGGTGCAGTTCCCGGACCCGGTCCGGGCCGAGCGGCACCCCCAGGGCGTTCGCATCGACGAGCACGGGTACCCGGACTTCTCGCCGTACGCGGTCGCCGCCGCCGAGGTCGCCGACCCGCCGGAGGGCTTCGGCGTGGACGAACTGCGGCTCACCGACTACGTGTCGGCGAACGCCGCGCTCTACACCCAGGGCCACGAACTGTGGGCCGACCTGGAGACCGCCGTCGCCACCCCGCACGGCTGGACCTGGCACCACGTGGCCGGCCGTGCCCCGGCGGGCTGGCGGCGGATGGAGCTGATCCCGGTCGAGGTGAAGGCCCTGCTGCGGCACCACGGCGGCTTGGCGGTCTCCACCGCCGACCACGCCCGGCGCGGCACCCGCCCGCTCCAGGAGCGCCGCCCCGTGCACCTCCCGCTGGCGAAGGACGGCGGCGACCCGCTGGCCGTCACCGAGGACCTGGTGCAGCGCGCCGAGCAGCGCCTGGGCCACCCGCTGCCGCCCGTCTACCGCGACTTCCTGAAGCTGGCCGGCGGCCGCGCCCCGGCCGCAGCCGCGCTGGACGTCGACCTCGGCCTGCTGGTCGACCAGCCGTTCCTCACCCTCACCGAGGAGTACGGCACCCAGGACCTGGTGTACGCCAACAAGTGCCTGCGCGACCACCTGACCAAGGACTATCTGGCCATCGCCTACCAGCAGGGCGGTCTGCTCGCCCTCAAGGTCCGTGGCGAGCAGACCGGTTCGGTCTGGTTCCTGCCCTACGACGACGCCCGCGACCAGGGCGCGGACGAGCCGCCGGAGCAGCGGCTGGCCCGGCTGCTGCTGCCCTGCGGCGACAGCTTCGACGCCTTCCTGCTGCGGCTCGCGGGCAGCCCCCCGGAGCTGGAGACCGTCGCCGAACTCATGGTGGACGGCGGCTTCGCGCGCGCCGTCCCGGTGAACTGACCGAACGACAGGGGTGGGACGAGACGTGGTGACCACGTACGCGCAGGCGCAGGAGACCGCCGAGGACTGGATCAACGCCGGCGTGCCGCGCTCGCTCCAACGCGAGGTGCGGGTCCGGGAGTTCGACCTCGGCTACGTCTGCTGGGCGGTGGACGGCAGCGAGCACGGTGGCGGGACCGGCACCTCGCCGCGGCTGGTGATCGCCCGCGACAGCGGCGCCAGCGTGCTCTGGCCGCCGCTGCCGGTCAACGAGGTGGTCCGGCAGTACGAGGAGCTGTACGGGACCCCCGCCGAGCCGAACCCGGCCGGCGCCGCCAAGCCGGTGCGCGGGGCGGTCGAGGCCACCTCCTTCCTGCTCAGCCCCCCGCAGTGGCTGCAGGACGCCGGTGCCGCGGCGGTGGCCGCGGAGGCCGCGCAGCTGGCCGCGCCGGCCGCGTCGGTGCCTGGCGTGACGCCGCCTGCCGCGCCCGTGCCTGGGGTGACGCCGCCCGCGACGCCGGTGCCTGGGGTGACGCCGCCTGCCGCGCCGGTGCCGCCCGCGCCGGTGGCGGCTGCCGCGCCGCCGGTGCCGCCCGTGCCAGGTGTGCCCGGTGTGCCGGGCGAGGAGGGCCCCAGCTACTTCGACGCGTCCGGGGCGCCCCTCCCCGGCCCGCCCGTCCCGCCCCCGCCGGGCTCGGAGGCCGCGACCGTGCTCGCCTCGGCCCCGCCGTTCCCGGTCGGCGGTCCGCCGACTCCGGTGCCCGGGACGCCCGTTCACGGGACGCCGGTGCCGGGTGTGCCCGCGCCGGTCGGCGCGACGCCGCCGTTCCCGCTCGGGGGGCCCTCAACTCCCGTGCCCGGTACGCCCGTTCCGCCCGCACCGTCGATCGACTACGCCCCGACCATGCTGGCCACCGACGGCCCGCCCGGGCTGATGGGCCTGCCCGGTGCGCCGGGTGCGCCCGGTACGCCCGCCCAGGGGGTGCCGCTCGGCCGCACCGGCCCGACGGCTCCGCCGCCGCCCCCGCCGAACGACCTGCTGCCGCCGACCGCCGGCCCCGCGCCCGTCGGCCTCGGCCGCACCGGCCCGACCGTCCCGCCGCCGCCCCCGCCGAACGACCTGCTGCCACCGACCGGCGGCCCCGCGCAGGGCCCCGGCGGCCGTACCGGCCCGGGTGCCCCGCCGCCGCCCGCGCCCGCCGAGCTGCGCGGCGACGCCGGTGCGCCCGCCGTGCCGCCGGCCGCCGCGGCGCCCGAGGCCGCCGCCGTCGCGTACCAGGCGACCCAGCTGGCCCCGGCGATCGAGCTGCCGCCGACGGGCGGCCCGGCGACGCCGCCGTTCCCGCCCGTGCCCGGGCCGCAGCAGGGTGCCCCGTTCCAGGCCCCGCCGCCGTTCCCCGGCCCGCCGCAGGGGGTGCCGCCACAGCCGTTCCCGGGTGCCCCCGTGCCCCCGCCGCAGCCGGGCCCGGGCTTCCCGGCCGCCGGCCCCGGCCCCGTCCCGGCCGCCCCGGTGCCGCCGCCCGGTGTGCCGACCACCGGTCCCGGCACCACCGCGGTGGTCAACTACCGGGCGCCGGACGGCTCCGAGCGGAGCCTGGTGATGATGTCCGAACTCGGCACCCCGCACCCGGAGTGGAAGGCGCTGCAGGAGCTGCGCCGGATCGGCGTGCCCGCCGACCAGGTGCTGGAGGTGCACACCGACCTGGAGCTGTGCGACCTGCCCGGCGGCTACTGCGCCCGGATGGTGAAGGCGTCCTGGCCGAACGCGCGGATCAGCCACACCGCCCCGTACGGCCGGGACACCGCCGCCCGGCAGGCCGGCATGGCGGTGCTGAGCGAGCACGTCGAGCAGCTGCACCAGCTGGTGTCCGCGCCGCCGCGCCCCCGCACCCAGCGGGTGCCGCTGCCGCCGCCCGGCTCGGTGCCGCCGCTGCCGCCGATGGTTCCGCAGCAGCTGGCCGCCGAGCTCGGCCAGCTGTTCGGTCCGGGCGTGTTCCGCTTCGAGCAGCGCGCGGTGGCCCGGCAGGGCGTGCCGGACGCGGTCGCCCAGACCCTGATGTGGGTCGGTCTGCCGCGCGAGTTCCCGCCGTTCTTCTGGGCGCAGGCCCAGGAGGGCCGACCGATCCCGACGCTGGCCGAGCTGGCCGCCGAGCGCGGACTGCCGCCCGGCCCGGACTTCGGCGGCTACCTGGTGCTCGGCAACGACTACGGCCGCCAGTTGTGCGTCCAGTACGGCACCGCCGCGGTGGTCGCGGTGGACATCGAGAACCCGGCCGAGCCGCCGCGGTTCGTCAACACCGGTGTCCCCGAGTTCGTCCGCTGCCTGACCGTGCTGGCCCGGATGTGGCACCTGCGTCACGGCCTGACGCCCGAGCAGGCCGGCCGCTGGACCACCGACTTCCAGGCCCAGCTGCTGGCGGCCGATCCGGCCGCCGTGCACACGCCCGAGAGCTGGTGGGCCGTCCTGGTGGAACAGCTCTGGGACGGACTGCTGTAGCCCCTCCCGCGCGGCCGGTTCCCCCGGCCGCGCGGCAGCGGCCTGTTTGGTTTGCGTTCGTATCTGCGCAAAATAGGTCAATGGGACGGACACTTCCGCCCACCGAACCGCGCACCCGGCGGGGCTGCGCAGCCCGCGAGCACGAGGAGAACAGCCGAATGAGCGACGCCGTGTCCCAGTACGGCTTCACCGTCTCCCGGCGCGGTTACGCGCCCGACCAGGTCGACGCGGCCGTCACCGCGCTCAGCCGCGAACGGGACGAGGCCTGGGAACGTCTCAGCGTGCTCGGCTCCGGACTGCGCGAGATGGAGAAGCGCCTCGCCGACATCCAGCACGCCGCCGAGGACGCCCCCGACCCCGACTTCGGCGAACTCAGCGAGCAGGCCGCCGCCCTGCTGAAGATCGCGCAGAACGAGGCCGAAGCGATCCACAGCAAGGCCAAGCGCTCCGGCGAGGACGCCCGCGACGCCGCGCACGAGGCCGGCGAGGCCGCCGCCAAGTCCGCCAAGGAGTACGCCGCCAAGCAGCGCGAGGACACCGACCGTTTCGCCCGCAGCACCGACGAGCGCAGCCGCGCCGAGGCCGAGCGGATCCGCGCCCAGGCCGACGCCGAGGCCCGCGCCGTCATCCACGCCGCGACCGGCCACGCCGCCCGGATCCGGGTCTCCGCCGCCGGCGCCTCCGAGCAGTCCGAGGTCACCCTCGCCGAGCGCCGCCGCAAGGCCGACGAGGAGTTCGCCACCGCCGAGGCCGACGCGGACGCCGCCGTCGCCAAGATCACCGCCGCCGCCGAGGCCAAGGTCAAGGAGGCCGAGCAGCACCGCGAGGCGATGCTCGCCGAGGCCCGCCGCCTCGACACCCAGGCCCAGGTCAAGGCCGACGCGGAGATCGCCGCCGCCAAGGAGAAGGCCGCCCGGATCAAGCTCGCCAGCGAGCGCGAGCAGGCCGACTTCACCAAGCGCCTCGACAAGGTCCAGACCCACCTCGACCACATCAAGGGCACCCTGGCCTCCCTCACCGGCGCCGCCGTCGGCGCGATCGAGGACCCCGAGGACGGGGCGCCGATCGCTCCCGCGAAGAAGGCCGACCTCGCCAAGGGCCCCGTCGCCACGGCCGCCGCCGCCAAGCCGGTCGTCGAGAAGCCGGTCGCCGCCCAGTCCGCGGCCGACCGGCCGACCGCCGTGCTGGCCCCCGTCAAGGGCGAGCCGGCGGCCAAGCCCGCAGCCGTCGTCCTGGGCCCCGTCAAGGGCGAGCCGGCCGCCAAGCCCGCGGCCGCCGACCCCCGCAAGCCCTACACCCCGACCGTGGCCGAGCCCCCGGCGCCGCCCGTCAAGCCCGCCAGCTTCGCCAAGGACCCGCTGCCGCCCAAGCCCACGACCCCGCCCGCCGCGACCGCTGCGGCCGCGCCCGCTCAGGCCGCGCCCGCCGTGCCCGCCGCTCAGGCCGTGGCCGCGACCGCTCCGGAGGCGGAGACCAAGATCGTGCCCAAGATCGTCATCGTGGACGACGGCCTGAACCACGACACCCGCCCGGGCCGCGACCGCATCCAGCGCAGGGGCTGAGCGCCGGAGCCCCGAAACACCTCCGCCACGTCCGGCAGCAGGCAGCTGTCGGACGGGGCGGAGGTGTTTCGCGCGGTAGTGCGGTGGCGCGGCAGTCAGCCCAGCAGGGTCTCGCCGATCCAGCCGCCGGGTGCGCAGCCCGGGGGAATGGCGAAGACGGCGGACCCGATCGGGGTGGTCCACTGGTTGAGCAGGTCGGACGTGGCGAGGGCGCGCTGGATGGGCAGGAACTGTCCGGCGATGTCCCGCTGGAAGGACGCGAACAGCAGGCCGGTGTCAGGGGTGCCATCGGCGGCCGGGGCGTCGTCGTAGTTGAACGGGCGGCGGAAGATGCGCTGCCGGGGGTCGCTCACGTGGGCGCGCCGGGCGTGGGCGAACTCGGAGATGACCGGGAAGCCGAACTTGTCCTTGGCGTCGAAGTCGGGCGGGTCCAGCTCGGCGGTGCCGGTGAGCGGGGCACCGGTGTCGAGGGTCCGGCCGATCGAGAACTCCTTGGCCTTGGTGTCGGCGGCGTCCCAGGTCTCCAGTTCCATCCGGATCCGCCGCAGCACCATGGTGGTGCCGCCGCGCAGCCAGTCCGGGCCGTCGCCGGTCCACACCGCCTGGGTGAAGATGTCGCTGCCGGGCGCCGGGTTGACGGTGCCGTCGATCTGACCCATCAGGTTGCGCTGGGTGACGCCGTCGTCCTGGACGCCACGGCCCCGGCGGAACCCGCGCTGCGCCCAGCGAAGCCGGGCGAAGGTGCGGGCGTCCTTGACGAGCATCCGCTGGGCGTGCGCCACGGTGAGCGGGTCGTCGGCGCAGATCTGGATCAGCAGGTCGCCGCCGCACCAGTGGTCCTGGAGCCGGTCGATGGAGAACACCGGCAGCTGTTCGAGCGAGGCGGGCCGCCGGTCGTCCAGCCCGGCGGCCTTGAAGAAGCCCGGGCCGAACCCGAAGGTGACCGTCAACCGGGCCGGTAGTGCGGCGAGTTGGGCCTCGGTGTCGGCCAGGGCCGGTTCGCCCTGGGTGAGCCGTACGGCGTCGTCGGTGAGCAGCCGCATCATGCGGCCCAGGGCGGCGCGGTCCGATCCGGCGTCCAGGTCGAACCCGAGGAACACGCCGTGGGCCTGGGCGGGGGTGTCGATGCCCGCCTGGTGCGGCCCGTGGAAGGGGACCTTCTGGGTGCCGTACGCGGGCGGCTGCGGCCGGTCCTCCCCGGAGCGGTGCGGGCTGTGGGCCACGGCGGCACCGATACCGCCGCCGGCCAGCGCCCCGCCGAGGGCGAGCGCGCCGCCGGTCAGCAGCCGGCGGCGGCCGACCGCAGCGGTGGCGGGTGCAGCGGGTTCGGTGGGGCTGGTGTCCATCGGGAGCTCAGCCCTTCGTCATGCCGGAGTTGTAGTCCTCCTTGCCGCCCGCGAACGCCTTGGCGACGGCGGTGAACTTCAGCGTCCGGCCGTCGTCGAGGGTCAGCGTCACGGTGACCTCGTCGCCCGGCTTCACGGGCTTGGACAGGCCCATCAGCATCACGTGGTCGGCGCCCGGCTTGAGCTCGTGGCTGGCGTTCGCCTCGATGACGAAGCCGCCTGCCTTCGGGCGCATGGTGGGCTTGCCGTCCACGTCCGCGACCTCGTGCAGTTCGGTCTTCGCCGAGACGGTCGAGGTGCCGGACACGACGGTGACCTTGGCGCCGGTGGTGTTGACCAGGGTGGCGAACACGCCGGTCATCTCGGTGTCGGACGCCTTCACCCACGGGTCCTTGACGGTGACCGGTGCCGAATCGGCCTTCGCGGTGGCGCTGGGCGAGGTGCTGGCCGCCGGACTCTTGGCCGAGGAGGACGAGTCGCTGCTGCCACAGGCGACGAGGGCGGTGAGGGATATCGCCCCGACCGCCGTGGCGGCGACGAGGCGGCGCAGACGGGGGGAACGGGCCGGGGCGGTGGTGATCGGCATGGGGGAGCATCGGCTTTCGACTCGGGTGCGGGCGTGCTTGCGTGCCGCAGTTACCGCAGTGGTCGGACCGGGTGGGCGGGAAGTTCCCACGAAGTGCCGGGAACTTCCCGGAGGCCGGCGACGACGACTGACACGTGAAGCCCCGAGTCCCCTCCCGCCCGGCGGTGGTGCCGCTCCTCACGGCACTGCTGCTGGCCACGCTGTCCGTCCTGGTCTCCGCGCCCCGGGCGGCGGCGCACGCGCAGCTGCTCGACTCCAACCCGGCCGCGGACTCCGTGGTGACCGAATCGCCGACCTCGATCACGCTGACCTTCGACAGCCCGGTGCAGGCCGGCTACACCACGATCGCCGTCGTCGGCACCGACGGGACGCCCTTCACCGACGGCGCGCCGACCGCGACCGACCGCACGGTGCAGCAGAAGGTCGGCCGCCTGCCGAGGGGCCTCATCCAGGTGACCTGGCGGGCCGTCGCGGCCGACGGGGCGCCGCTCCAGGGGCGCTTCAGCTTCACCAACGACGACCAGGCCGCCCCCACCCAGCCGCCGCCACGACCGTCGGCGTCCGCGTCGGCGTCCGCTTCCGGGGTGCCGTCCGCAGCGCCCCCTGCCAAGGCCGAGGACAGCGCCGACTGGCAGTGGTGGGCGGCGGCCGGCGGACTGTCGGTCGTGGCGGTGGCCGTGGTGGCCGTGCTGGTGCGCCGGCCCGCCGCCCGTAAGTGACTCGGCCCGGCGACGCTCACAGCACCTCGACCGACGCCCCCGTCAGGCGGTGGCGGCAGTCCAGGACGTACTGGGCGTGGGTGGTGACGGCGTCGAAGTCGAACTCGTCGTGGTCGGCGAGGAGGACGACCGCGTCGGCGGCGGCGAGCTCGGCCGCGGTGGCCTCGACGCGGTGGACGGTGGCGAGCGGGCCCGCGTCGTGGTCGGGGGTGGGTCGGCCCGGCAGTTGGGGTTCGGCGACGTGGACGCCCGCGACGACGTGCGGGTCGGCGGCGCGGACTTCGGCGCCCTGGCGGGTGAGGAGTTCGACGATCCGGGCCGCCGGGGTCTCGCGGGCGTCGCCGGTGTTCTTCTTGTAGGCCAGGCCGAGCAGCAGCACCCGGGAGCCGTTGACGCTGCGGCGGCGCCGGTTGAGCGCGTCGGCGAGGCGGCGGACCACGTAGTCCGGCATGTGGCTGTTGACGTCGTTGGCGAGCTCGACGAACCGGAACGACTGGCCGAGCGCCCGCTCCACCCGCCAGGACAGGTACGAGGGGTCGATCGGCAGGCAGTGCCCGCCGACGCCCGGGCCGGGCGTGAAGCGGAGGAAGCCGAACGGTTTGGTGGAGGCCGCGTCGATGGCCTCCCAGACGTCGATGCCGAGGTCGTGCGCGAACATCGCCAGCTCGTTGACCAGCGCGATGTTGACGTGCCGGAAGGTGTTCTCCAGCAGCTTGGTCAGCTCGGCCTCCTTGCAGGAGGAGACCGGCACCGTCCGTTCCACCAGCTGCCCGTAGAAGCCCGCGACGGCCGCCAGCCCGTCCGGCGTGGTGCCGGAGACCACCTTCGGAGTGTTCTCCAGCCTCCACACCGGGTTGCCCGGGTCGATCCGCTCGGGGCTGTAGCCGAGGTGGAAGTCCGCGCCCGCCCGCAGCCCGCTGCCCGCCTCCAGCAAGGGTGCGAGCAGCTCCTCGGTGGTGCCCGGGTAGGTGGTGGACTCCAGTACGACCGTCGCACCGCGCTTCAGGTGCCGGCCCAGCAGTTTCGCGGACGCCTCGATGTAGGAGAGGTCGGGGACGCCGTCGCGCAGCGGCGTCGGGACGGTGATCACCGCGACGTCGAACCCCGCCACGTCGGCCGGATCGGCGGACGGCAGATAGCGGCCGGAGTCCAGCAGCGGGCGCAGCCGGTCGCCGGGGATGTCCTCGACGTACGACTCGCCGACCGCGAGCCGCTTGATCCGGCGCTCGTCCACGTCGTACCCGACCACCTGATGGCCCACCTCGGCGGCGCGAACCGCGAGCGGGAGACCGACGTAGCCCTGACCTGCGATGACAACGCGCATGGCGAACCCAACCCCCTGGAAATCCCCCGGTGTCCCCACACCTTCTTCACAAGAGGGTACGGAGCCCCGACCGCCGCGCGGGCGGCTTCGCGGGAACTGGCCGGTGACGGGCGGGTGGCCGAACTCGGCCACCGCACAAGGCTGGTGGAGGCAGGGAAGGCGCCGACGCCGAGATCTCGCGGCGCCAGCCCCAGGCAGGCGCCGCGAGTCCCGGCGTGAGTGGCGCGGGCGCCCCCACCCAGGGCCGCCCGGCCTTCGCACTCCCGACCCCCATCGGGGTGCGATCGCGCTTCCGCAGCCATCCCCCACGGTTGGATGCGGCCTGCGCTGCACACCATCCTGCGCGTCCACCATGGACAGACAGTGACAGGAGTGTGTCGGCTGCATGATCTCTGGACGAGCCCGTACGAATACCGGTAAGTCGCCCGCCGCCGCCGGCCGGGGACGCCACGCCACGTGCGGGGCCCCCGCGCGGCGTAGGCTGGACACCCCCCGGGCGCACCGCGTTCCGGGACTGTCGCGCTGCCCGGCGGCCGTCTGTTGCCGGGCCAAGTCCCCGTCGTGGAGAACTTGACGTATGAGCCTGTCCGGACTGCTCGATGTCGTCGTACGGGACGCCGCCCTCGCCGAGGCGATCGAGGCGGCGGCCACGGGGCACAGGCAGCACCTCGACCTGGTCGGCCCGCCCGCCGCCCGGCCGTTCGCGATCGCGGCGCTGGCCCGCTCGCTGGCCGCCCGGGCCGGTGAGAGCGGCCGCCCGGTGCTGGCGGTCACCGCCACCGGCCGGGAGGCCGAGGACCTCGCCGCTTCGCTGCGTTCGCTGCTGCCGCCCGACGCGGTCGCCGAGTTCCCGGCCTGGGAGACCCTGCCGCACGAGCGGCTCTCCCCGCGCTCGGACACCGTCGGCCGCCGCCTCGCCGTGCTGCGCCGGATCGTCCACCCGCGTGCCGACGACCCGGCCGCCGGGCCGGTGCAGGTGGTGGTCGCCCCGGTGCGCAGCGTGCTCCAGCCGCAGGTGAAGGGCCTGGCCGAACTGGAGCCGGTGGCCCTGCAGCGCGGTGAGCAGCACGACCTGGAGGAGGTCGTCCGCAAGCTCGCGGCCGCCGCCTACGCCCGGGTCGAACTGGTCGAGAAGCGCGGCGAGTTCGCCGTCCGCGGCGGCATCCTGGACGTCTTCCCGCCGACCGAGGAGCACCCCCTGCGGGTGGAGTTCTGGGGCGACGACGTCGAGGAGGTCCGCTACTTCAAGATCGCCGACCAGCGGTCGCTGGAGATCGCCGAGCACGGCCTGTGGGCGCCGCCCTGCCGCGAGCTGCTGCTGACCGACGAGGTGCGCGCCAAGGCCGCCGAACTGGCCGCCCGGCACCCCGAGTTGGGCGAGATCCTGGACAAGATCGCGCAGGGCGTCGCGGTCGAGGGCATGGAGTCGCTGGCCCCCGTGCTGGTCGACGACATGGAGCTGCTGCTCGACGTGCTGCCGGCCGGCTCGATCGCGGTGGTCTGCGACCCCGAGCGGGTCCGCACCCGGGCCGCGGACCTGGTCGCCACCAGTCAGGAGTTCCTGGCCGCGTCCTGGGTGGCCGCCGCCGCGGGCGCCGACCGGCCGATCGACCTGGAGGCGATCGACGTCTCCGCCGCGTCGCTCCGGTCGCTGGCCGACGTGCGCGAGCACGCCGCCGGGATCGGGCTGCCCTGGTGGTCGGTCAGCCCGTTCGCGACCAGTGACTCCACGGTGTCGGAGATCCTCGCCCGCGGCGGAGCCGCTGATTGGCACGGTGACGCCGACACGTTGATGCTCGGGATGCACGCCGTGGAGGCGTACCGGGGCGACACCGCGCGGGCGATCACCGACGCCCGGGAGCGGCTGGCCGCCGACTGGCGCGTGGTGCTGGTGACGGAGGGCCACGGCCCGGCCGCCCGGCTGGCGGAGGTGCTCGGCAACGAGGGCATCCCGGCCCGGTTGGTCGCCGACCTCGGCGAGGCCCCGACCCGGGACGTCGTGTACGTCTCCTGCGGCTCGATCGAGCACGGCTTCGTCGACGAGACCCTCAAGCTCACCGTCGTCACCGAGACCGACCTGTCCGGCCAGAAGTCCTCCACCAAGGACATGCGCCGGATGCCGTCCCGCCGCCGCAACGCCATCGACCCGCTGGCGCTGGCCGCCGGCGACTACGTGGTGCACGAGCAGCACGGCGTCGGCCGGTACGTGGAGATGGTGCAGCGCACCGTGCAGGGCGCCACCCGCGAGTACCTGGTGCTGGAGTACGCGCCCGCCAAGCGCGGCCACCCCGGCGACCGGCTGTTCGTGCCCACCGACCAGCTCGACCAGGTCACCAAGTACGTCGGCGGCGAGGCCCCGACCCTGCACCGCCTCGGCGGCGCCGACTGGGCCAAGACCAAGCAGCGCGCCAAGAAGGCCGTCAAGGAGATCGCCGCCGACCTGATCAAGCTGTACTCGGCCCGGATGGCCGCCCCCGGCCACGCCTTCGGCCAGGACACCCCCTGGCAGCGGGAGCTGGAGGACGCCTTCCCGTACGCCGAGACCCCCGACCAGCTGACCACCATCGCCGAGGTCAAGACGGACATGGAGAAGTCCGTCCCGATGGACCGGTTGATCTGCGGCGACGTCGGCTACGGCAAGACCGAGATCGCCGTCCGGGCGGCCTTCAAGGCTGTGCAGGACGGCAAGCAGGTAGCGGTCCTGGTGCCGACCACGCTGCTGGTGCAGCAGCACTTCTCGACCTTCGCCGAGCGGTACGCGAACTTCCCGGTCAACGTGAAGGCGCTGTCCCGCTTCCAGACCGACACCGAGGCGAAGACCGTGCTGGAGGGCCTGTTCGAGGGCTCGGTGGACGTCGTCATCGGCACGCACCGGCTGTTCTCCTCGGAGACCCGCTTCAAGGACCTCGGCCTGGTCATCGTGGACGAGGAACAGCGCTTCGGCGTCGAGCACAAGGAACAGCTGAAGAAGCTGCGGGCCAACGTGGACGTGCTCACCATGTCCGCCACCCCGATCCCGCGCACCCTGGAGATGGCGGTCACCGGCATCCGCGAGATGTCCACCATCACCACCCCGCCGGAGGAGCGCCACCCCGTCCTCACCTTCGTCGGCCCCTACGACGAGAAGCAGATCTCCGCCGCCATCCGGCGCGAACTGCTGCGCGAGGGCCAGGTGTTCTACATCCACAACCGGGTCGAGTCGATCGACAAGGCGGCGGCGCGACTGAAGGACCTGGTGCCCGAGGCGCGGGTCGCCACCGCGCACGGGCAGATGGGGGAGACGCAGCTCGAAAAGGTCGTCGTCGACTTCTGGGAGAAGGAGTTCGACGTCCTGGTCTCCACCACCATCGTCGAATCCGGCATCGACATCTCCAACGCCAACACCCTGATCGTCGAACGCGGCGACACCTTCGGGCTCTCGCAGCTCCACCAGCTCCGGGGACGAGTGGGCCGAGGACGCGAACGCGGCTACGCGTACATGCTGTACCCGCCGGAGAAGCCGCTCACCGAGACCGCGCACGAGCGCCTCGCCACCATCGCCCAGCACACCGAGATGGGCGCCGGCATGTACGTCGCCATGAAGGACCTGGAGATCCGCGGTGCGGGCAACCTGCTCGGCGGCGAACAGTCCGGCCACATCGCGGGCGTCGGCTTCGACCTCTACATGCGGATGGTCGGCGAGGCCGTCGCCGACTTCCGCCAGTCCCTGGAGGCCGGGGGCGCCGAGCCGGAGGAGGAGCCGCTCGAAGTCAAGATCGAGCTGCCGGTCGACGCGCACGTCCCGCACGACTACGCCCCCGGCGAGCGGCTGCGACTCCAGGCGTACCGGTCGATCGCCGCCGTCAACTCGGAGGCGGACATCGCGCAGGTCCGCGAGGAACTGACCGACCGCTACGGCAAGCTCCCCGAGCCGGTCGAGAACCTCCTGCTGGTGGCCGGCCTGCGACTGTTCGCGCGGCGCTGCGGCATCGGGGACATCACCCTGCAGGGCAACTTCGTCCGCTTCGGCCCGGTCGATCTGCGGGAGTCCCAGCAACTCCGGCTGAACCGGCTCTACCCCCGTACCCAGATCAAGTCCGCCGCCCAGCAACTGCTGGTGCCCCGGCCCAGCTCGGGCGGACGCATTGGCGGCAAGCCGCTGGTGGGGCGGGAGCTGTTGTCCTGGTCCACGGAGTTCCTGAGCACCATGTTCGACGACCTGAAGCGGTAGAGCGCAACCAGGGGCGCGGGGAACTGCGCGCAGCGGAAGGACCCGACCGCAAGATCGCGATGCAGGGCAGTGACTTGCACTTGATCGCGACCTTGCGGACGTGGTGTGCGCTTGTCGCGCAGTTCCCCGCGCCCCTGTCTTCGCGCCCACCTGCGTTCGCGCAGCTCTCCCCGCGCCCCTGTGCTCGCACCCACCCGCGTTTCGCGACGCCTGCGTACCTTTACAGCTTCCACTGGCCCGTCTGCTGGGCGAAGCCGCTGTCCATGGCGAACTGGATCTTGTCGAGCTTGGCGTCCGACGGGACCTCGAAGGTGATGAAGCCGAGGGCGCTCTCGCCGGGGGCGATGTTCGCGGGGACGGGGAACTCGGGGCCGGCCTTCGTCTCGTCGAGGGAGGAGCTGTAGCCCTGGCCCTTGTCGTCGAGGACCTTCGCGCTGTTGGCCGGGGCGTCGGCGTAGGCCGCGCTGCCGGTGGCCTTGATCCGGAACTGGACCGAGACGAAGCGCTTGCCGTCGGCGGGCTTGGTGAACTCGTCCGCGCCCTCCGCGTTGTCGACGACCTTCACCAGCGTGACGTCCGCGGTGTTGGACTTCTCCGTGCCCTTCAGCCCGATGGTGTCGCCGAGCTTGGCGGTGGAGGAGCCGGCCGCCTTGCCCTGGTCGCCGCTGCCGCCGGAGGCGCTTGCGGCGGGGGCGGAGTCGGCGGCCTTGGGGCTGGTGGAGACGGAGCTCTTGTCGGGGCCGCAGGCCGTCGCGGCGGCGAGCAGGCAGGCGCCGAGGAGGACGGCGGCGGTGCGGCGGGTGCTGATGCGGACAGACATGACGGGCTCTCCCCCAGGGATTCTGCGGTGGGCCGGGGTTCCGGCGATGACTCCAGTAAAGCCTCGGGTGTGAACAGTGTCAATGCCAGTCCACGAAACCTCTCTGTTCACGTGTGAACACGCGGGGAGGACCGCCTGGCTATGCTGTGTGGCCACACCCCGCTGCTGAGGAGCCCGCGCATGTCGGAAAGTCCCGAGGTCACGGCCGCCGAGATCGCCCGGCTCGCCGGGGTCGGCAGGGCCGCCGTGTCCAACTGGCGCCGTCGCCACACCGACTTTCCGCGGCCCGCCGGCGGCACCGAGACCAGTCCGACGTTCCGGCTGGACCAGGTCGAACAGTGGCTGCGCGCGCAGGGGAAGCTCGCCGAACTGCCGCTGCTGGAACGGGTCTGGCAGCAGCTGGAGTTGCTCCGTGACCCGTCCGGCCCGGCCGTCGCCCCGCTGGTGACGGCCGGTTCGCTGCTGCTCCTGCTGCATCGCGCTCCGTCCGCGTGGGCCGAACTCGCCGAGCAGCCGGACACCCGGCTGGCCACCGCGCTGCCCAAGGCACTGCGCCGCACCGTCGGCGCCCTGCTCGGGCCGGACGCGACGACGACGCTCGACCTGCCGCTGATCGCCGGCGCCACCCACCTGGACCTGGCCCGACTGCTGGCCCGACTGACCGCGGAGAGCGCCCCGGCCGCCGCGTACGAGCAACTGCTGACCAGGTACACCGAGGCCAACCCCCGCCTCCAGCCGCCGATTCCGGCCCAGACCGCCGCCCTGCTGGCCGCGCTCGCCGGAACGCCGGGCGGCGACCGGACCGTGTTGGACCCGGCGTGCGGCACCGGCGGGGTGCTGCTGGCCGCCGCGCCCGCCGCCCGCCGCGGGCAGGACGCCGACCCGGGCCTGGCCGGCGTCGCGCTGCTGCGCCTCGCGCTGGCCGCCCCCGCCGACCGGCCCGGCCCGCTGCCGGTGGACGTCCGGGCCGGGGACGCGCTGCGCGCCGACGCCTTCCCGGGCCTGGCCGCCGACGCGGTGCTGTGCCGGCCGCCGTACAACGAACGCGACTGGGGCCACGACCAGTTGCAGTACGACAGCCGCTGGCCCGGCGGGGTGGTGCCGCCGCGCGGCGAGTCCGAACTGGCGTGGGTGCTGCACTGCCTGGCGCACACCCGCCCCGGCGGGACGGCCGTCCTGCTGCTGCCGCCGACCGTCGCGTCCCGCCGGGCCGGCCGCCGGGTACGGGCCGAACTGGTCCGCTCGGGCACGCTGCGCGCCGTGATCGCACTGCCCGCCGGCGTCGCCCCGCCGTACGGGGTGCCGCTGCATGTGTGGGTACTGCGCGGCCCGGAGCCCGGCGACGACTTCCGGCACCTGCTGCTGCTGGACGCCGCCACCGACGGCGGCCGCGAACGGATCGACCGTGCCGCGCTCCAGCAGGACGTCCTGACGGCCTGGCAGGCGTTCGACACGGCCGCCCGCACCGGTGGCCCGCTGCCCGCCGACCGGCCCGGCCGCTCCCGGGCGGTGCCCGCGCTCGACCTGCTGGACGAGGAGACCGACCTCACCCCGGCCCGCCACCTGCCCGCACTGCCCGCCGAGGCCGCCCCCGACGCACTCACCGCCCTGCGCGAGCACCTGGCCGCCGAACTCGCCCGGCTGGCCGACCTGGACGCCGCCCTGCCCACCCTCGCCGCCACCGGCGCGGCCGCACCCCCGCAGGTCAGCATCGGCGAACTCGCCCGCTCCGGCGCACTGGAGGTGCACTCCTCCGGGCAGGGCGCCCCCGCCCGCCCCGGCGGCCGCACCCCGCTGCTCACCGACCAGGACCTCCAGTCCGCCGCCCCGCCGAGCGCCGCCACCGACGCCCCCGACGCGCTGACGATCCGCCACGGAGACGTCCTGGTACCCGCGTTGGGCGGCGAGGGCGCACAGGCGGTGCACCCCGGCAGTCCGTACGCGGACGCCGCCCTCGGGGCCCGGCTGCACCTGCTGCGACCCGACCCGGCCCTGCTCGACCCCGACTTCCTGGCCGGCCAACTGCGCGCCACCGGCGCCGGCCGGCGGGCCAGCAGCTACGCGTCCACCACCAGCCGCCTGGACATCCGCCGGGTCGAGGTGCCGCGCGTCCCCGTCGAGCAACAGCGGGCCCTGGGTGCCGCGTTCCGCCGGCTCGCCGAGTACGAGGCAGCCCTGACCCGCGCCACCACCGAGGCCCGCACCCTGACCCGGGCCCTCACCGACGCCCTCGCCGCCGGGAGTTCCGGACCGGCTTGACGCACCGTCGGACCAAGGCGCGGGGGGTGGGGGTAGCGTGTGCGCAGCACATTCCCGTCGCCGAGGAGCTTCCATGCCCGCCCGCGCCGTGTCCGGCCCGTACCGGATCTGGGTGACGCTGCTGTGCGCCGCGGTGCCGGTGCTGACCCTCGGGATCCTCGGCATGGTGCCCTCGCTGGTGCTGGCGGTCGGGCGGCGGCGCCGGGCCGACATCGTCGGCGCGATCGTCATCGGGCTGATGCAGCTGGGGCTCTACGTGGCCGCCGGGCTGACCCCGTCGGGCGGGAAGATCAACACCCTGGTGGGTGTGCTGGTGCTGCTCCCGCTGTGGATCGGCACGCCGGTGCACTTCCTGCTGATGAACCAGCGCCGGTTCTGGCCGGACGCCGTTGCCGCCCCGCCGCCGTACCCGTACCCGGCGTACCCCGGGTACCCGGCCTCGGCCACCACGTACCCCACCGGCGCCCCGTACCCGCCCCCGGTCGCACCGCCCGCCGTCACCACCCCGCCGCCCGCCGCCGCACCGGGTGGTGTGACCGGCGCCGCCGAGCTGCGCGAGCTCGGTGAGCTGCTGCGCCGTCAGGCCGGGGACGGGAAGCCGTGAGCCGCACCGTCGGCGGACGGTACGCGCTCGACGAGAAGATCGGGCACGGCGGGATGGGACAGGTCTGGGCCGCCCGGGACCAGCAGCTGGGGCGGCCGGTCGCGGTGAAGCTGCTGCGCACCGACGCGGTGCCGTACCCGGCCGGTCGCGGTGACAGTCAGGGCGACCTGCTGCGGCAGCGGTTCCTGCGCGAGTGCCGAATAGGCGCCTCCCTCGACCACCCCGGTCTGGTCACCGTGTACGACGCGGGAGCCGACGGGGACGAGCTCTACCTGGTGATGCAGCGGGTTCCCGGCCTGAGCCTGGCCGACCTGATCGCCGAGGAGGGCCCGCTCGGCGTCGATCGGGCCGTCGCGGTCGCCGGGCAGTTGTGCGCCGCGCTGGCCGCCGTGCACGGGGCGGGGGTGGTCCACCGCGACCTGAAGCCGAGCAATGTGATGGTCCGTCCGGACGGGCGGGTGATCCTGCTCGACCTCGGCATCGCCGCCGCCATCGACCCCACCGCCACCCGCCTCACCCTCACCGGCAGCCCGATCGGCAGCCCCGCGTACATGGCCCCCGAGCAGGCCATGGCGACCGACACCGACCGGCGCAGCGACCTGTACGCGCTCGGCTGCATGCTGCACGAGATGCTGGCCGGCGGCCCGCCGTTCCCCGCGCCCACCGCGCTCGGCGTGCTGCGCCGCCAGGTCGACGACCCGCCCCAGCCGCTGCGCGCGCTGCGGGCCGAAGTGCCGCCCATGCTGGAGGAGTTGGTGCTGCGGCTGCTCGCCAAGCAACCCGACCGGCGGCCCGCCGACGCGGCCGAGGTGCACGCCCTGTTGCTGCCGCTTCTGCCCGCCCCGGCCGGCCGTCCGCGCACCCGGCTGCCCGCCGTCCCCGACCCGGCGGACCCGTACCGCTACCCGCACCACCCGGAGCCGACCGGCGCCGCCGACACACCGGCACCGCCGCCCGTGTTCGCGCCGCCCGTCCATGCCCCCGCCCCCGTCAGGCCCGAGCAGGAGACCCTGGCCGGGGCCTGCGCCCGGCTCTCCGACCTGGTCGCGGCCGGCCGGCACGCCGAGGTGCTCGACCTGTCCGCCCGCCTGCTGCCCCGGGCCGTCGCCGAGCAGGGCGAGGCCGCGCCGCTGGTGCACACGGTGCGCGCGATCCGGGCCCGCACCCTGCTCGCCGAACGGCAGTGGGGCGAAGCGCTGCCCGAACTGCGCCTACTGGCCGCCACCACGGCCGCCGAACGCGGCCCGCACGACCCGGCCGCCCTCGACCACCGCCGCCACGCGGCCCGCTGCCTGGAACAACTGGGCCTCACCCGCGAGGCCCTCGCCGAATACCAGGCCGTCCTCGCGGCCCTCCCGCCCGGCTCCGCCCACGCCACCGACCTGCGCGAACGCATCGGTCTCCTGCTCGCCGCCACCGGCCACGTCGAGGCCGCCTGGCAGAGCCTGCTGGAACTCCTGCTGGAGACCGAGCGCCGCCACGGCCCCCACCATCCGGACGTCCGCCGCCTGCGCAGCCACCTGGAGCAGCTCGGCAGCCACCGCACCACCACCAACCCGTACGCGACCTGACCGAGCGGCGGTCCCGGGTCGGGGGATCTCACAGCCGTCAGACGACGTCGAACTCGTTGCCCTCGGGGTCCTGCATGGCCGCGGCGTACAGCCCCATGCTCGGCTCGTCCTTGATCTTCAGCACGGTGGCGCCGGCCTCGACCAGTTGCTCCACCGCGGCCCTGACCCGCTGCGCGCGGACGTCCAGCGGGACGTCACGACCGCCGCCGACCGTGAGGTCGAAGTGCCACCGGTTCTTGGCGGTCTTCGGCTCCGGAACCTGCTGGAACCACACGCGCGGTCCACGACCCGTCGGATCGACGACCGACTCCGGAATGTCGCCGGCCCCGGCCGGCAACTCCTCCGCAGGCACCCCTATCGCCTCCCAATAGGCGCGCCAGGTGGCGTACCCGTCGGGCGCGGGCTCGGGCACATAGCCCAAGGCCGGGGCCCAGAAGGCCACCATCCTCTGCGGATCGGAGCAGTCGATGGTCAGCTGCACGGTCATCTCCATGCCCGGAGCCTGCCGGACAGGTCTGACAGTCGATCCACGACGATCCGCCGTCGCCGTGGCGGGGGCTGTCAGCCCGCCGGGGGGATGCGCCACTGCTGGGCGGTGTTGCCCGGGGTGCACTTCTCCATGGTGGCCGCGTTGCCGGAGCCGTTGTCGGTCAGGCAGAGGCTGGCCATGTAGTCCTTGAGGTAGTACGCGCCCTGCGTGGGCGCCTGGACCACCGACCAACTGGTCAGGACGTTGAATCCCGAGCGCAGGGTGACCGGTGTCCCGGTGTCGTTCTGGACCAGGATCGGTTTGCTCATGTTGCAGGGGTACAGCGCGTACCAGCCGCCCGGGTCCGGGCCGGAGCGGTACCAGCCGAACGAGGTGTTGCGGTCCATCACCGCCGCCGTGCCGCCCGCCAGAGTGTTCGTCGCCAGGCCGAGGCGCTGCCCGCTGCCCACCGAGGTCAGGTATCCCCAGCCGGCGCCCCCGCAGCCTGCCGGGGGCCCGGAGGTCGTGCCGCCGGTGCCGCCGCCGGCGGGTGGCGTGTTCGGCGGGGTGGTGGTGCCGCCGGGCTGCTGATTGCCACCACCGTTGCTGCCACCGCCGTTGCTGCCGCCACTGCCACCGCCGCTGCCGCCACTGGTGCCGCCTCCGCCACCGCCACCCTGGGACGGGTGCGTGCCGGTGGTGCCCGGCTGCTCGGGCGAGGGCTGCTGCGGGCCGGGGGAGGGCGAGTCGGAGGCCGGGGCCGAGGCGGAGTCGGAAGCGGACGGTGAGGCGGACCCGGGCGAGCTGCTCGACGCCGACGCCACCGGGAGGGGCGATCCGTCGCCGGGTCCCGAGATCGGGCCGGAACCCGTCTGCGAGGTGTCGGACTTCCACGGCGCGGCCTGGACCAGGAACACGCCGCCCGTGCCCAGCGAGATCACCACCGGTACGACGATCGGCAGCAGCAGTCGGCGCCGCCGGCTTTCCGGGCGCGGGGTCTCCTCGGTCCGCCCGCCGGTGTCCGCCGGAGGGGTGGCCGGGACGGTGCTCGGCGGCGGAGTGTCCGGCACCGTGGCCAGCAGCGTGTCCGCCGCCACCGCCCTTGCCGAGGCGGGGAGTTCGGCCGCCGCGCGCGCTGCCGCGGCCATCGCCGCCGCGTCCGGGAAGCGGTCCGCCGGGTCCTTGGCGAGCGCCCGCGCGACGAACTCCCGCACCGGCGCCGGGAACGCCTCGGCCAGTCCCGGCGGCGGCTGCTGGAGGTGCTTGACCACCACCTCCAGCACCGTTTCACCCGTGAACGGCGGTTGTCCCGTGAGCAGTTCGAAGCAGACCACACCGATCGAGTACAGGTCGGAGCGGGGCGTGACGGCTTGGCCGCCGGCCTGCTCCGGCGCCGCGTACAGCGCCGTGCCCAGTACCGAGTGGGTGGTCGTCAGCCTGGTGCCCGCCAACGCCCGGGCGATCCCGAAGTCCGTGACCACCACGCCGCCGTCGTCCCGCACCATCAGGTTCGACGGCTTCAGGTCCCGGTGCACGATGTCCCGCGCGTGTGCGGCGTGCAAGGCGTCCAGTGCCTCCGCGACCAGCCCCAGCGCCCGGGCCGGCACCATCGGGCCGTCCTGCGCCAGCACCAGGTGCAGCGGGCGGCCCTCGATCAGCTCCATCACGATGTACGTCGCCCGGACGTCCGCGGTCTCGGCCGGCTCGCAGTAGTCGATCACCTGGACGACGCCCGGATGCCGCACCGTCGCCAGGATCCGGGCCTCGCGCCGGAACCGCTCGATGAAGTCCTGCTCGTCACCCAGCCCCGGATGCATCACCTTGATCGCGACCGCCCGGCCCAGCACCCCGTCCTCGGCCCGCCAGACCTCGCCCATGCCGCCACTGCCCAGCCGCTCGCCCAGCGTGTAGCGCCCGCCCAGTACCGTGCCCGGTCCCCACATCATGCTTCCCCCATGACTCGGCCTGACATGACAGCTAGTCAAGAATCCCAAGCCTGCCAGGCCCCCGACACCCCGCCCGCCGTCAATCCCGTTCCTCGTTGCCGAACTGCGACCTGCGCCCTGCGGCCTGCGCCCTGCGCCGAACCCGGGGCCGGTGGTGCCGTTGCCGCCGCCCGAGTACCAGGAGGAGCCGCTGCCCTGGATCCGTACGCCGGTCGGCACCAACAGCGGCTTCGCGATCCGGTAGTTGCCGTTCGGCAGGTCCCGGTGCCCGCCACGGTCGCCGCGCCGATTCCCGCCCTCGCGGCGGCCGCCCGCAGCAGGTTCCGTCGTGTCGTCATGTCCCTTTCCCTCCAGGCGAGTAGGACGAATCGCGGCAGATCCTGGGCGAACGTTCGTCCACGCGCGGGGGAAGCGGACGATCTCGGACGGGGGACCGTGCGCGCGGGGTCTGGCACCCGGGGTCGGGGCTCCCTATTGTTCGTCCCAGCCACGTACGCGAAGCACCACCGGAACGCGCTCCATCGACCAGGAGGCCCCAGTGACCCGCACCAGCTCCGTCCGCCGACTTCGCGCCGCCCTGGGCGTGACGGTCGCCGCCGCCGCGCTCTCCGCCTGCGGCGGGGCACCGGCGCACCAAGGGGCCGCCGCCGTGGTCGGCGACGAGCGGATCACCATCGCGCAGGTGCAGGCGCGGATGTCGGCGGTTCGCGCGGGCGGCACCGTGCAGGCAGGCGCCCCGGCGGCGAACGAACAGTCCGGGCTGGCCCGGCACGCCGTCAACGACCTGATTTTCGACAAGGTCATCGGCCGGGCCCTGGCGGACCGCCGGCTGAAGGTCGACGCCGCCGAGATCGGCGCCGCCCGGTCCGCGGACAGCCGCTCCGCGGGCGGTGACGCCAAGCTGGCCGAGCTGCTGCGGGTCAAGCGGGGTGTCCCGGCCGAGGGGATCGACGACTTCTACCGCCAGCAAGTGGGCCTCACCAAGCTGGCCGGCGGACAGGACCCGACCAGCGCCGCCGGCGACGCCGCGATCCGCAAGGCCCTGGTGGACGCGGGCACCGCGCTGCACATCCAGGTCAACCCGCGCTACGGGACGTGGGACACCGCCCGGATCGGACTCACCGACACCACCGACGACTGGCTGCCGATGAACGTCCGCCCGCTCTGATCCGGGTCGCCTCCGCTCCCGCTCAGTACAACTCGGGCTGGCACAGCGGCAGTTCGCAGCTTCCGCCCCAGGAGGTGTCGCCGTCCAGTTCGGCGCCGCCGGCCCGCACCGCCGCCGTCGGCCCGGACTGCGTCGCCGCGACCACGGCCGGGGCCGCGCCGGCCAGCGCGAGCAGCAGACCGGCGAACGCGACGGTGCGAGCGAACCGCTTCATGGCAGAGTCCTCCTGAGGACGGGAAGAGACGGGGGATCTTGGTGTCCGGGCCCCGAACCGGGGTCCGGCGCCTGGGAACTAGCATGGCGAGCGCCGGGTGCCCGAACCATCGCGCGGCCACCTCACCAACTGCTCTGGCAGCAAGATGACCGGGGGACGAAAATGGACCTATCGGCCCAAGCTCCGTTCACCGGAGCCGAGTTCGCGCCCGATCCGGCCGACGCGGCGGCCTACTCCTGGGTACTGGAACACGGCCGCCTCGACCCCGACGCGCTGGCCGGGCACCTCGCCCGCCAAGGGCTCGACCCGGCCGCCGCCGCCACCGCCCTGGACCGCCTGACGGCCTGGCAACTGCTCCAGCCCGACCCGGCCGACCCCGGGCGCTGCCGGGCCCTGCCCCCGCAGACCGCGATCGCCGCACTCGCCGCCCCCGTCGAGGCAGAGATCCAGCGCAGCCGCGCCGAACTCGCCCATCGCCAGGCCCAGGTGGCCGGCTTCCTGGCCTACCACCGGCAGGTCAGGGAGACCGGCGGCGCCGGCGAGATCGAGGTGATCGCCGACCTCCAGGACGTCCGCGCCGCCCTCGACCGGGCCTCCGCCGACTGCCGCAGCGAGGTGCTCACCAGCCAGCCCGGCGGCGGCTCCCGCGTCCCCGCCGCGATGGAGGAGGCCCTGCGCCGCGACCGCGCCCTGCTCGGCCGCGGCGTCCGGATGCGCACCCTCTACCACCACACCGCCCGCTTCAACGGCCCCAGCCAGGCCTACGTGGAGGCCGCCACCGCCCTCGGCGCCGAATACCGCACCGCGCACGAGCTGTTCGGGCGGCTCATCGTCTTCGACCGCGAACTCGCCTTCCTGCCCCTCAGCGACGGCACCTGGGGCGCACTGGTGGTCCGCCAGGAAGCCCTTCTCGCCTACCTCTGCGGCATCTTCGAACAGGCCTGGTCGCTCGCCCGCCCGTTCGCCGCCGCCGCCGAGGACGGCCTCGAACAGGTCTCCCAGGAACTCGACCGCACCATCGTCCGGATGCTCGCCGCCGGCCTCAAGGACGAGGCCATCGCCCGCCGCCTCGGCATGTCACTGCGCACCGCGCGCCGCCACATCGCCGACATCATGGACGAGTTGGGCGCCGAAAGCCGCTTCCAGGCCGGCGTCGCCGCCGCCCGGGCCGGGCTGCTCGACGACTGACCCGACAACTGCCCCCGGGTGTCACGTGGCCCCGTTACCGGCCGCCCGGGACCGCCAAGCCGTGACTGTCCGTCAATGCCGCCACGCCGCACCATTGATGTCAGCGGGGCACACCGGGCCCCGCCGGACAGCGGAAACGGAGGTGACGACATGCAGTGGGGACAGGACGAAGACCGTCCGACCGACCCGGAACGCGAGGTCGTCGCCTTCCTGAACCGCCGCCTCGGCACCGGCCCGGCACTCCTGTGGACCGAGAGCGAAGCTCCCGGCGGCACCCCGCCGGACGCTTCCCCGACCCGCGGCGCGGCCCGCTGGGCCGACACCCTGCGTCACCACCTCGGCCGCCCCGTCGAACCCGCCCCGAGCTGGCCCGTCCGGCGGCTCGCCGCCCCGGAGGACAGCAGCCTGCTGCTCTTCCAGCACCACGGCGGAAGCCGGGTCCACCCCGCCGGCACCGGAACCCACCAGGGCGTCCGGCTCCTCCCCGGCCACTGGCTGCTGCTGCCCCCCGGCTGCGGCTGCGACCTCCAGTGCCGCCCCGGCGCCGAACCCCTGGCCCTACGGATCCCGACCACCTGATCCCACTCTCGGGCCGCACCCCGGGACGACCATGCCCCGCGCTGCCCGAAACCTCCCGATTCATCCCCCTCTCGAAGGAGTCCTGTCATGGGTGTTCAGAACACCGAGTCCGTGTCGAAGTTCGCTGCGCTGGCCCGTCAGGCCGCGCTGTCGGTGGCCGTCGCCGCCGCTGTGGGTGGCGCCGTGTTCGCGCCGGCCGTCTCCGCTCAGGCCGCGACCGCGCCGTCGGTGAGCGCGGGTCACGCGACGACCGACGGCTGTGGCGAGTGCTACCCCGACGTCATCTGATCCACCTCCCGCTCGTCCTCTCTCACCAACCAAGAAGGAGTCCTGTCATGGGTGTTCAGAGCACCGAGTCCGCGTCGAAGTTCGCCGCGCTGGCCCGTCAGGCGGCGTTGTCGGTGGCCGTGGCCGCCGCTGTGGGTGGCGCGGTGTTCGCGCCGGCCGTCTCGGCCCAGGCCGCGACCGCGCCGTCGGTGAGCGCGGGTCACGCGACGACCGACGGCTGTGGCGAGTGCTACCCGGACGTCATCTGATCCACCTCCCGCTCGTCCTCTCTCACCAACCAAGAAGGAGTCCTGTCATGGGTGTTCAGAACACCGAGTCCGCGTCGAAGTTCGCCGCGCTGGCCCGTCAGGCCGCGCTGTCGGTGGCCGTCGCCGCCGCTGTGGGTGGCGCGGTGTTCGCGCCGGCCGTCTCCGCCCAGGCCGCCACGGCCCCGTCCGTGAGCGCTGGCCACGCGACCACCGACGGCTGCGGCGAGTGCTACCCGGACGTCATCTGATCCACCGATCCACGCCCGGGGTCGCCGGCGGCATCGCCGCCGCCGGCGCCCCGCGTCCACCCCGCCCCAATTCTCAATCCCCTTGATCCGCCCGGAAATCGGAGAGGAACACCGCCATGGACTGGCTGGACCGCTGCGTCGACGACACCGAGACCTTTCTGCGCAGGCACTGGCGCCAGGGGCCGGTGGTGCTCCGTCCCGCCGACCCGCCCACCGAAGTGCTCACCGTGGAGAGCCTGTTCGACCTGATCGACGAGGGCACGCTGCGCGACCCGTACGCGGGGCTGTTCACCGTCGAGGGCACCGTGCCGCAGGAGGAGTACTGCCCGCCGCGGGTGATCGCCGGCAAGACGTTGGAGGGGTGTCTCGACCCGGAGCGGGTGCGGGCGCTGATCCGGGACCGCAATGCCACGCTCCAGCTGCGCTACCTCAACCACTGGCACCCGGGGGTGCGGGCGCTGACCACCGGCCTGTCCGAGAGCCTGGGCCGGCTCACCGAGGCGTTCATGTTCTACTCGCAGCCCGGTCGGCACGGGCCGGTGCACCGCGACGAGGGCGACATCCTGGTCATCCAGCTCAGCGGCAACAAGCACTGGCAGGTGTACGGCGGGCCGACCGACCCGAACTGGCAGCCGGTCCGCGAGGACAACCCGGGCCCGTGCCTGCTGGACACCGTGATCCACCCGGGCGAGGTGCTGTACGTGCCCAACGGCTACGCCCACACCGCCCGCGCCACCGAGGACGGGCCGTCCCTGCACCTCACCATCGCTCTGCGCGAGGCCTGCAGCGTGCACCTGCGCACCCAGCTGCGCGCCCTGCTCACCGAGGGCCTCGAACTGCCTGCCCGCCCCCGCGACGAGGACGACCTGCTGGAGGCCGGCTCGCAGTTGCTCGACCACCTGCGTACCCGGCTCGCCACCGCCAACCCCGCCGAGCTGGTGTCCGCCGCCCGCCGCGCCGCGTACAGCAGCCGCCCCACCGCCTGAACCCACCGCCCCGAACCACCGCCCAAGCAGACCGTCCAGCAGACCGCCCGAGCAGACCGCACCAGAGGAGACCTGACCATGACCGAGACCTGGCTGAGCCGCTTCGTCGCGGACGAGGAGCAGTTCCGCACCGAGCTGTGGCGCACCACCCCGGCCGTGCTGCGCCCCGAGCGCCCGCCGGTGGACGTGCTGCCCGCCGCCGAACTCGACCGGTTGCTCGACCACGGCCTGCTGAAGGTGCCGTACCTGGGCCTGGTGCAGCGCGACGCCCATCTGCCCGTCGAGCGGTTCTGCCCGCCGCGGGTGGTGCTCGGCGAGGTGGTCGGGGGGTACGCCGACGGCGCGGCCGTGCGGGCGCTGATCCGGGACGAGCAGGCGACGCTGCTGCTGCGCTACGTGGACCAGTGGCACGACGGGGTGCGCGAGCTGGCCCGCGGCCTGGCCGCCGAGATCGGCCGGCAGGTCGAGGCGTTCTGGTTCCTCACGCCGCCCGGCTCCCAGGGCCGCCCGGTGCACCGCGACGACGCGGACGTGCTGGTGGTGCAGATCTCGGGGGCCAAGCGCTGGTGGGTGCACGGCGGTCCCGCCGACGGCAACTGGGTGCCCGACCGGGAGGACGGCGACCCGGGCGAGGTGCTGCTGGAGACCGTCCTGCAGCCGGGTGAAGTGCTGTACGTGCCGCGCGGGTTCGCGCACCGCGCCCGCGCCGAGGACGGCGCGCCCTCCACGCACCTGTCGCTGACGATCCGCGAGGCGGCCAGCGCCAACCTGTACACCGTCGCGCAGACCCTACTGGCCGACAGCCTCCCGCTGCCGGGCCGCCCGCTGGACGACGCCGCGCTCACCGACGCGGCTGCCGCGCTGATCGAGCACGCCGGCTCGCTGCTGGCCGAGCTGACGCCCGCCGACCTGCTGTCCGTCACCCGCCAGCTGATGCTGCAACCCGCGGCGTGAGCGTTCCCGTCGCGGGAAAAGGGCTGGTCCGCCCCGCGCGCCGTCGTTGTAGGTTCGGTGCCGTGGACACTCCGAAGCTGATCCTGCTCACCACCACCCACCGTGTCGCCCCGGGCCTGCTCGGCTGGCCGGCCTGGGAGGCCCTCCGTTCGGCGCCCGTGGTGCTGGCCGGCGTCGCCGACCACCCGCAGCTGCCCGCGCTGCGCGCCGCCGGCGTCGAGCCCCGGCTGATCGAACGGGGCTCCGCCCCGGCGCTGGCCCGGCAGCTGCTCGCCCTGGCCCCCGCAGTGTGGCTGGAGAGCCCGGACGGCGATCCGGGGCTGACTGACGCGCTGGCCCGGATCGCGGTGGAGGAGGCCGGCGAGCACCCGGAGATCGAGGTGCTGCCGGGCTCGTACGACCTGCCGGGCGCCCGGCTGCTGGACCTGGTCTCGGTGATGGACCGGCTGCGCTCGCCCGGCGGCTGCCCGTGGGACGCCGAGCAGACCCACCGGAGCCTGGTGAAGTACCTGGTCGAGGAGGCGTACGAGCTGGTCGAGGCGATCGAGGAGGACGACCGGCCGACCCTCCGCGAGGAACTCGGGGACGTGCTGCTGCAGGTGTTCTTCCACTCCCGGATCGCCGAGGAGGACGCCGAGGACCCGTTCTCCATCGACGACGTGGCGGGCGACATCGTCGAGAAGCTGATGTACCGCCACCCGCACGTGTTCGGCGACGTCAGCGTCCGGGACTCCGCCGAGACGGAGGCCAACTGGGAGCAGCTGAAGGCCGCGGAGAAGCAGCGCGAATCGGTGCTGGACGGCGTCCCCGCGGGCCTGCCCGCGCTGGCGTACGCGGCGAAGCTGGTCTCCCGGGTGCGCCGGGCGCAGTTCACCGCAGTGCCGGACGCGCCGTACGAACTGCCCGCCGAACTCACCGCCGAGTCGGCGGGGGAGCTGCTGCTGGCGGTCGCGCAGCGCGCCTACGACCAGGGCGTGGACGTGGACGCCGCACTGCGGGCGGCGGCCCGGCGCTACCGCCGGGCGGTACGCGCCGCCGAAGGACTGTCCGAGGGCGACTGACCGGCCGTCAGACCCTAGCTCGCCAGCGGGACGTCCGTGACCGGGCGGCGGCGCTGGGCCGGCACGACCTCGCCGATCGCCTCGCCGACCAGGGCCAGCAGCTCGGCCAGCGGGTCGAGGTGGCCCGGCAGCTCGGCGAGCTGGACGATCCGCTCGCCGTCCGGGCCGGCGACCGCGAACAGGTCGATCGGTCCGAGGTGCTTGGCGGCGGTTTCGACCAGCGCGGCGATGTCCGCCGGGTGGTGGACGTCACCGGACACACCGACCACCGGGCAGCCGGGACGGTCGAGTTCGGCGGCCAGGTCCTCGGCGACGTTGGGGCGAAGATCGGCGATGAGCAGGCCGGCGGCGCCGGCGGCGGAGAACCGGCGGGCCAGGTCGGCCCCCTCGCCTCCGTCGAGCACCGCGATGACCACCACTGCACCGGCTACTCGCATGGCCTGCTCCCCTTTCAGAGCGAACCGCGGGCGGTCCGCACGCCGCCCACTGGGGTTCTTGCGGAGGATCGTAGGCTCGCCCCGACTCTCCGCAACAGCAATTACCCGCCAGGTGACCAGACTCACGCGACGGCGGTTCCAGATACGGTCAAGACATGCCAGATCAGCCCCACGCCGCCCACCCGCAACTCTTCACCTGGGAGTTCGCGGCCGACCCGTATCCGGCGTACGCCTGGCTGCGGGAGCACGCCCCGGTGCACCGCACCACACTGCCGAGCGGGGTGGAGGCCTGGCTGGTCACCCGGTACGCGGACGCCAGGCAGGCGCTGGCCGACTCCCGGCTCTCCAAGAACCCGGCGCACCACAGCGAACAGGCGCACCGCACCGGCCGGGTGGGCATCCCGGGCGAGCGGCAGGCCGACCTGATGACCCACCTGCTGAACATCGACCCGCCGGACCACACCCGGCTGCGCCGCCTGGTGTCGAAGGCGTTCACGCCGCGCCGGGTCGCCGCGTTCGAACCGCGGGTGCAGCAGCTCACCGACCGCCTGATCGACTCCTTCGCGGAGCGCGGCGAGGCCGACCTGATCCACGAATTCGCCTTCCCGCTGCCGATCTACGCGATCTGCGACCTGCTGGGCGTCCCGCCCGAGGACCAGGACGACCTGCGCGACTGGGCGGGCATGATGATCCGGCACACGGGGGGAAAGCGCGGGGGAGTGGGCCGCGCGGTCAAGCAGATCCGCGGGTACCTCGCCGACCTGATCCACCGCAAGCGCGCCGACCTCGGCGACGACCTGATCTCCGGCCTGATCCGGGCCGGCGACCACGGCGAGCACCTGACCGAGAACGAGGCCGCGGCGATGGCCTTCATCCTGCTGTTCGCCGGCTTCGAAACCACCATCAATCTGATCGGTAATGGGGCATTTGCCCTACTTCGCAACCCTGTTCAGCGCACCCTGCTCCAGGAGTCGCTGGCGCGCGGCGAGTCGGGCCTGCTGGAGACCGGCATCGAGGAACTCCTGCGCTACGACGGGCCGGTGGAGCTGGCGACCTGGCGGTTCGCCACCCGGCCGCTGAGCATCGGCGGGGTGGACATCCCGGTGGGCGACCCGGTGCTGGTGGTGCTGGCGGCGGCGGACCGCGACCCGGCCCGGTTCTCCGAGGAGAACACCCTGGATCTGGCCCGCTCGGACAATCCGCACCTCGGTTTCGGTCACGGCATCCACTACTGCATCGGCGCGCCGCTGGCCCGGCTCGAAGGGCAGCGCGCGATCGGCACACTGCTGACCCGGCTGCCGGATCTCCAGCTGGCCGCCGATCCGGCCGAACTCCGTTGGCGGGGTGGGCTGATCATGCGCGGGCTGCGTGAACTCCCGGTCTCCTTCACGCCCCGCTGACCCGGTTTCGACCGCCGCCGCCCAGCCCCCGCACGTGACCCTCCGTGGACCCGGCGGGGGCGCGTGATGCGCCCCCACCCCGGGCGAATCGGACATATATGGACGGTTTGTGCACGAGAAGTGAAGGTCCGTAATTTCGACGTGATACCGGTGATATGAGCTTGTGATTGCTCGTCAGCTCTGCTTACTCTCCGATTTGCCCGCAGCTGCGGGCCCCGAACGCGGCACGCCGAGTCCTGTCCGCCGCGCTCTCGGGACACCGACCAGGAATCGGACAGGAGCGGGGGAACCAGGTGTGAACGCCGTAGTCCCAACGGCTTGGGGTGAAGCCGCCGGGGAACGGACGCAACCGCGTCCGGAGTCCCAGGCGGCCGGGCCAGCCTCCCGGTCCGAACCCGACAGCTCACCTCGTAGGCGTGCGGAGAGGAAGTCCCATGCTGTTCGCCGGTACTGGACGTCACCGCCGTAGCACCAAGGCCGAGAAGGTCGTCGCCGCCGCAGGCATCGCCTCCGTGGGCCTGGCCCTGCCCCTGCTGTCCGCCACCGGAGCGGCAGCCGCACCCGCCGACACCTGGGACCAGGTGGCCCAGTGCGAGAGCGGCGGGGACTGGAGCATCAACACCGGAAACGGGTACTACGGCGGCCTGCAGTTCTCCTCCTCCACCTGGCGCGCCTACGGCGGCGCCGAGTACGCCCCCCGCGCCGACCAGGCCACCCGCACCGAGCAGATCGCGGTGGCCGAGCGGGTGCTCGCCTCCCAGGGGCCCGGCGCCTGGCCGTCCTGCTCGATCAAGGCCGGCCTGTCCCGGGGCGGCGACAGCTCCGAGGACACCGCCTCTCGTTCGCAGCCGCGCTCGTCCGCGCCCAAGCAGAAGCAGTCGAAGACGCAGCAGCAGTCCAAGGCTCCGAAGCAGGGTGCCCCGGCCGCCGCGCCGGCGCAGACCGGCGCCGGGAAGTACACCGTGCAGGAGGGCGACACGCTCTCCGGGATCGCCGCCGCACGGAACGTCTCCGGCGGCTGGGAGCAGCTGTTCACGGCGAACCGCGCGGTGATCGGCGCCGACCCCGATGTGATCATGCCCGGGCAGGTGCTGGCGCTGTGACGGCGCGGGTCGGCCGACTCCGGCCCGGCGGTCGAACGGTCCCCCGGTTCGCCTGACGATCCGTCCGCTCCGGGCGTGCGCACAGCAGTTCGCGCCGCCCGGGGCGCACCGCCGACGGGCAAACAGGTGAACTACCAGTGAGTAGCCGGGCCACACGGTGAGACGACGCCCGGCCGCGCGTGGCCGCAGGCATGTCTGCGGCTAGGCTCTGGGCGTAACGACCACACATCCGCTTCCGCTAGGAGATGCCTCGTGCCGTCCATTGATGTCGTCGTAGCCCGTGAGATCCTCGACTCCCGCGGCAACCCCACGGTCGAGGTCGAGGTCGGTCTCGACGACGGCAGCACCGGTCGTGCGGCTGTCCCGTCGGGTGCCTCCACCGGCGCCTTCGAGGCGCTGGAGCTCCGCGACGGCGACAAGAACCGCTACTTCGGCAAGGGCGTCGAGAAGGCCGTCCTCGCCGTCATCGAGCAGATCGGCCCGGAGCTGGTCGGCTACGACGCCACCGAGCAGCGCCTGATCGACCAGGCCATGCTCGACCTGGACGCCACCCCGGACAAGTCCTCGCTCGGCGCCAACGCCATCCTCGGCGTCTCGCTCGCCGTCGCGCACGCCGCCTCCGAGGCCAGTGACCTGCCGCTGTTCCGCTACCTGGGCGGCCCGAACGCCCACGTGCTGCCCGTCCCGATGATGAACATCCTCAACGGTGGCTCGCACGCGGACTCCAACGTGGACATCCAGGAGTTCATGATCGCCCCGATCGGCGCGGAGTCCTTCTCCGAGGCCGTCCGCTGGGGCGTCGAGGTCTACCACACCCTCAAGGGCGTGCTGAAGGAGCGCGGGCTGTCCACCGGCCTGGGCGACGAGGGCGGCTTCGCCCCGAACCTGGACTCCAACCGCGAGGCCCTCGACCTCATCACCGAGGCCATCAAGAAGGCCGGCTACACCCCGGGCAAGGACGTCGCGCTCGCCCTGGACGTCGCCGCCTCCGAGTTCTACAAGGACGGCGCCTACCAGTTCGAGGGCAAGGCCCTGTCGGCCACCGAGCTGATCGAGTACTACGCCGAGCTGGTCGCCGCCTACCCGCTGGTCTCCATCGAGGACCCGCTGGACGAGTCCGACTGGGACGGCTGGAAGGCCATCACCGACAAGCTGGGCGACAAGGTCCAGCTGGTCGGCGACGACCTGTTCGTCACCAACCCGGAGCGCCTGCGCAAGGGCATCGAGACCGGCACCGCCAACGCGCTGCTGGTGAAGGTCAACCAGATCGGCTCGCTCACCGAGACCCTGGACGCCGTCGAACTGGCCCAGCGCAACGGCTACCGCTGCATGATGTCGCACCGCTCCGGCGAGACCGAGGACGTCACCATCGCCGACCTCGCCGTCGCCACCAACTGCGGCCAGATCAAGACCGGCGCCCCGGCCCGCTCCGAGCGCGTCGCCAAGTACAACCAGCTGCTGCGCATCGAGGAGATCCTCGACGACGCGGCGGAGTACGCGGGCCGTGGCGCCTTCCCGCGCTTCCGCTCTGCGGACAAGTGAGCACAGCCGCTCCGCGGACAAGTAAGCACAGCCGCTCTGCGGACAAGTGAGCACAGCAAGGGCTGCTTGCCGAGCCTGTTGTGACCGGTGCCCCGGCTTCCACCGCGTAGGGTGGGGCCGGGGCACCGGCATGCGCAGGAGGGGCGACCAGATGGCCAAGTGGAGAATTCCCGGACTGGCGGCGCGCCCGCGCTTCACCAGCCGGGCCACCGTGCTGGTCCTCGTCCTGTGCTCGCTGGTGGCGATACTCGCGTACCCGACCCGGCAGTACATCGCGCAGCGCGGCGAGATCGCCGATCAGCGGGCCAAGGCCGACCACGCCCGCCAGCAGGTCGACGAGCTGCGCCGGGCCAAGGCCCGCTGGCAGGACCCGGAGTTCGTCAAGGCCCAGGCCCGGGAGCGGCTGCACTACGCGCTGCCGGGCGAGACCCCGTTCGTCTCGGTCGCCCCGCCGCCCGCGCCGGGCGAGAAGCAGTCCGCCTCGGACAGCGCCGGCCGGCCCAAGGCCGCCCGCCCGTGGTACTCCACCTTCTGGGACTCGGTGGACGCCGCCGACACCGCACTCGCCGCACCACCCGCAGCACCCTGACACCCCGTCCTCCACCTGACGAACAGACTCCTGATGAGCAACCAGAACCCTCCCGTCTCCGACCACGACGTCGCCGCCATCGCCGCCCAGCTCGGCCGGGTGCCGCGCGGGCTGCGCGCCGTCGCCCACCGCTGCCCGTGCGGCAACCCGGACGTGGTGGAGACCGCGCCCCGGCTGCCCGACGGCACGCCGTTCCCGACGCTCTACTACCTGACCTGCCCCAAGGCCGCCTCGCTGATCGGCACCCTGGAGGCGGACGGCGTGATGAAGGAGCAGACCGCCCGGCTCGCCGAGGACCCCGAGCTCGCCGCCGCCTACCAGGCCGCGCACGAGGACTACATCGCCCGCCGGGACGCCATCGAGGTGCTGGAGGGCTTCCCCAGCGCCGGCGGCATGCCCGACCGGGTGAAGTGCCTGCACGTGCTGGTCGGCCACTCGCTGGCGGCCGGCGAGGGCGTCAACCCGCTGGGCGACGAGGCGATCGGCATGCTGGAGGAGTGGTGGGCCAAGGGCCCGTGCGTCAGCCCCGCCGAGGTCGAGGCCGCCGGTGAGCGGGTCGCCCGCAACAAGGCCAAGGCCGAGGACCACGCCGCGGTGATCGCCGCCAAGGAGGCGCTGACCGCCGAGCGGGCCGAGCGCGCGGCGCGCAAGGCGGAGGAGGGCGGCGAGTCGTGAGCACCGTCCGGGTCGCCGCGATCGACTGCGGCACGAACTCGATCCGCCTGCTGATCGCCGACCTGGATCCGGAGACCGGGGAGATCGTCGATCTGGACCGGCGGATGCTGATCGTCCGGCTCGGCCAGGGCGTCGACCGGACCGGCCGGCTGCACCCCGAGGCGCTGGACCGCACCTTCGCGGCCTGCCGCGAGTACGCGGAGATCATCGCCGCGCACGGGGTCGGCCCGGAGCGGATCCGGATGGTCGCCACCTCGGCCTCCCGGGACGCCGAGAACGCCGCCGAGTTCACCGCCGGTGTCCGGGAGATCCTCGGTATCACCCCGAGCGTGGTCAGCGGCGACGAGGAGGCCCGGCTCTCCTTCACCGGCGCCACCCGCGAGCTGCTCGGAGGCCCGCACCGCCCGCCCTACCTGGTGTTCGACCTGGGCGGCGGCTCCACCGAGTTCGTGCTCGGCGAGCAGGACGTGCGGGCCGCGCACTCGATGGACATCGGCTGCGTGCGGATGACGGAGCGCCACTTCGCGGGCGGGCAGCCCACCGAGGCGCAGATCGCCGCCGCCCGGGCCGACATCCGGGCCGCGCTGGACACCGTCGAGGCGAGCGTCCCGCTGAAGGACGGCGCCACCCTGGTCGGCTTGGCCGGCACCGTCACCACGGTCGCCGGGATCGCGCTGGAACTGCCCGGCTACGACTCCGAGCTGATCCACCACGCGGTGCTGACCGTCCAGCAGGTGCGGGAGACCGCCGAGTGGCTGCTGCACTCCTCGCATGCCGAGCGGGCCGCCGTCCCGGTGATGCACCCCGGCCGGGTCGATGTGATCGCGGCCGGCGCGCTGGTCCTGCTGGAGATCATGGAGCGCACCGGGGCCGCCGAACTGCTGGTCTCCGAGCACGACATCCTCGACGGGATCGCCTGGTCGATCGCTTGATCCGGGCGCGCCGGGAGGCCCTGGGAGGGCCTCCTGGCACGTCTCGGCAAGAAGCTTCGTGAATTTCTTCACATGGCGATCGGGTCTTTCGGCCCAGCGCGGTGTCCGGTCCGTCCGATATGTGGGACCGAAGGCGTCCGGGGCGGGTGGTTCGTGGGATCGCAGGCAACCCGCCGCTCGCGCCGAAGAAATCGAAAGCGCACTCGGGAACCCGTACGCCGCAAGGATCGTTGCTGCTCAGCGCGGCACCGAGTGCCACGGCGATCATGGTGGGCGGGCGGTGGAGGCGGCGGGGCCGCCCCGGGCCGGAAATGCGGGCGCGCAGTGTAGCACCCAGTGTCCAGGAGCTTGTGATGGGCCTCACGAATGGTCCGTCAGGCGGGGGTGGATACTTTCGGACATGAGCACCACGGAGCGTCCTCGCATCCTCATTGTCGGCGGTGGTTACGTCGGCCTGTATGCCGCGATGCGCATCCTCAAGAAGATGCGCTACGGCGAAGCGACCGTCACGGTCGTCGACCCGCGGTCGTACATGACGTACCTGCCCTTCCTCCCGGAGGCGGCCGGCGGCAACGTCGCCCCCCGCAACCTCGTCGCGCCCCTGCGCAGCGCCCTGAAGAAGGCGGAGGTGCTCACCGGTCACGTGACCGAGGTGGACCACGCCCGCAAGGTCGCCACCATCCAGCCCGCGGCCGGCGACGCCTACGAACTGCCCTTCGAGTACCTGGTCGTGGCGACCGGCTCGGTCTCCCGCACCTTCCCGATCCCGGGCCTGGCGGAGCACGGCATCGGCATGAAGACGGTGGAAGAGGCGATCAGCCTCCGCAACCACGTCATGGCGCAGCTGGACAAGGCCGAGTCCACCACCGACGAGGACGTCCGCCGCAAGGCGCTGACCTTCGTCGTCATCGGTGGCGGCTTCGCCGGCATCGAGACGGTCGCCGAGATCGAGGACATGGCGCGCGACGCCGCCAAGATCTACAAGACCGTCAGCCGCGACGACATGCGCTTCATCGTGGTGGAGGCGGCCAACCGCATCCTCCCCGAGATGGGCCCCGACCTGGGTCTGTGGACCAAGGGCCGCCTGGAGGAGCGCAACATCGAGGTCTACATCGAGACCTCGATGGACTCCTGCGTCGACCAGCACGTGGTGCTGAAGAACGGCATGGAGTTCGACGCCTCCACCATCGTGTGGACCGCCGGCGTGAAGCCGAACCCGGTCGTCAACCGCTTCGGTCTGCCGCTCGGCCCGCGTGGCCACGTCGACACCGCGCCGACCCTGCAGGTCCAGGGCTTCGACTACGTGTGGGCGGCCGGCGACAACGCCCAGGTCCCCGACCTGGCCGCCGGTGAGGGCGCCTGGTGCCCGCCGAACGCGCAGCACGCCGTCCGTCAGGCCGCCGTCCTCGGCGACAACGTGGTGGCCGGCATGCGCGGCTTCCCGCAGGCCGAGTACAAGCACAAGAACCTCGGTGCGGTGGCCGGCCTCGGCCTGCACAAGGGTGTGGCGATCCTGTTCGGCAAGGTCAAGCTCAAGGGCCGCCTCGCCTGGTACTTCCACCGCCTCTACCACGGCGCGATGGTCCCCACCATGAACCGCAAGATCCGGGTCTTCACCGACTGGACGCTGGCGATGTTCCTCAAGCGCGAGACGGTCGGTCTCTCCGAGATGGAGAAGCCGTTCGACGCCTTCCAGGAGGCCTCCGCCCCGCCGAAGCCCGCCGCCGCGGCCGAGCCGAAGAAGGAGCTTGCCGCGAGCAAGTAAGCGACCAGACCCGCCACTTCGGGTTACGAGTCGGAGGCCCTCCGCCCGGCAACGCCGCCGGACCACGTCCTCCGTGGTGCTCAGCCGGCCTTGCTGCCGGGCGGAGTACAGCACTCAGTTGACGAAGGCCCCCACCCCCGCCGGGTGGGGGCCTTCGGGCTTTCCCGGGCCGCCGTCGGTCCTGGCGTCCCGTCAGCCGACTGTTCGGACGGACCCGGCGCGGTCGGGCTCGGGGAGCGGGGTGGCGCAGAAGGTGCCGCGGGCGTCGATCATCGCGCAGGCCCGGGCGCCGCCGGACGTGCCGGCCCGCACCATCTTGGTGTGCGCGGTGTGCCCGCTCTGCTGCCGGTACTCCTCCTGCTCGGGCGGGTCCCCCTCGGTGCCGAAGACCTGGATGCGGTCGCCGGGGGAACCGCCGTCCATCCTGGCCCAGACGGCGCGGCAGCCGGCGCTGTAACGGAGCTCGACGAGCACACCGAACTCGCGGCCCCGGTCGGTGGTGACGGCGTCGTTCTGGCACACCGTGGTCGTCGGCTCGACATGGACGCAGCTCTCGCCGGCGCAGGAGGCGATCGCCCCGGCGGACGGCGCGGAGGCCTCCGGGGCGGGTGGCAGCGCGGCGGACGGGCCCGGGCGGCCGGCGGTCGGAGGCCCGTCCCGGAGGGCGAGGGTGAGGCCGCCGCCGATCAACGCGGCGGCCAGGACACCGGCCAGGGCCCGGAGCCGCCGTCGGGATCCCGCGGGCGCCCGGCCGGTCTCCGGGCCGGGCGCCGCATTCGGCTGCGCGCTCGCATCGGCCTCGCCACCGGCGACCGCCGTCGCGGGTTCGGCGCCGACCGGGCCGCGCCCCTCCTGCTCGGCGCGGGTGCACAGGGCGAGCGCGTGGACGAGATCGCTCTCCGGTCGCCGGTAGTGCCGGGCCAGGAGCCGGACCACCCGGTCCGGGGCCAACTGGGCACCGGTCTCGTAGCGGGACAGCGTCCCCTGGGCGAGCCCGGCCTTCCTGGCCGCGGTGGACTGCGACCAGTCGCCGGCGTCCCTCCGCCACTGGCGCAGCAGGCGAGCCAGCTCGGGGCGGGCCGGCGTGCTCGACGGACCGGGTTCCTCGGCGGGTTCGCCGGGTCGGCTGTGCGGCATTCGTGTGCTACCCCTTCGCCTCGGCCTGCGCATAATCCCAGGTCGCGGCCCATGTATAGGGCGTGGATATTCCGGTATGGGCCGACGGACCGCACAGCGTAGAAGTCGGGCGTCCGGTCGCGCAAAGCTGTGGTGCAGCCGGTGAGGCACTCCCGGCGATCCCCTCCCCTCCATGCCGGGCCTGCCACGCCATGCCCGAACACAGGGGCGAACACGAAGGAGTGACAATGCGTCGCATCAACGTCCGTACCCTCGGTGTCACCGCCGGGACCCGTGCCGCCGAGGCGGCCCTCGCCCTGGCGGCCCTCGTCGGCCTGATCACCGGCGCGGACACCGCCCACGCCTCGCAGGCGCGGCTCACGCACGCCGAGGCCACCGCGCGACTGCGTGCCGCCGATGTGGAGTGGTCCTCCAGCAAGGGCTGCTCGGACAAGAACGGAAACGGCTGCACCAGCTTCGACGGCATCCTCGCGGCAACGCTCGACCTCGCCATCGACCTCAAGAAGCGCAGCCACTGCGAGGTGATGATCACCGGCGCCGCCGAGGTCCACCCGCACAGGACGACGGGCACCCGGACCCACGGCAACGGCTACAAGATCGACGTCCGGCCCAACTCCTGCGTCGGCGCCTTCGTCACCGACCACTTCCACCGGGCCGGCACCCGGGGCGAGGCCAAGGACCCGAAGTGGACGGCCGGCTCCGCCGAATACGTCCTGGAGAAGCACGGCAAGAAGGGCGAGCACTGGGACATCACCTACACCGGGTGATCGTCGGGCCGCGCCGCCCCCGCCGTCAGTCCTGGTCGGCGGGGGCGGTGCGGTCGCTCAGGCGCTCGTGGCGCTGGCGGGCGGCCTGGGGGGTGCCGAGGCCGAGGCCGAAGGCGATCTCCTGCCAGGTCATGCCGCGGCCGCGGGCCATGGTGAGCAACCCGGCTTCCAGTTCGTCGAGTTCGGCGCGGACCAGGGGGAGCAGGGTCAGTGCGGCGGTCAGGTCGGCGCGGTCCACCTCGGGCTCGCCCTCCTCGGCGAGGGCGGCGCCGCTGAGCAGGAAGGCCACCAGCCGGACCGCCTCGTGCGGGGCGGGCATCGCCGGGTTGGTCTGGCGGCGGCGCTGCTCGTCGGTGGCGGCGTGGCGCTCGGCGATCCGGAACAGCGAGGCGTAGACGCGCTGCGCCCGGGCGGCCTCCGGGTCCGGCGGGGAGAACGGGTCGGCGGGCTGTTGCTGCGGGGTGTCGGTCATGTGGTCAGCATGCTCTGGTGAACGATGCGGCGTCAACGGGATTCGTTGAACGAAGTGTTCATACCCTCTCGGGAAGTGGATTGATCACGCGAATCCGGCCGCCTAGCATGTCGATCATCACCGACGCTCAACCTGGGGGAGCCGCAATGGAACTGACCCTTCGTCAAACCGCCCTGATCGCCGCCGCCACCACCGCGCTGGCCGCCGCGGCCGTCGTGGGCACCGCCGCCACCGCCACCGCCGCCGAGCGCCCCGCCGACCGGGCCGCCGGCGAGATCGTGACGCCCGACCACATGGCGCTCTCGGTCACCGACCACATGGCGCTGGTCACGCCCGACCACATGGCGCTCACGGTCACCGACCACATGGGGCTCTGATCCCACCGTGCGGGCAGCAGCCGACGACCCGGCGGCGAGCCTGGTCGCGCAGACCGCCGAGCGCCTGATCCGGCTCTGGGCCGAGCGCGGCGAGCTCCACCACCCCGGCTGGGGTCGGCCGTTCCGCCAGCTCGCCGAGCTGCTGCCCGCACCGGACGTCGAATTCGCCGTCCACAACCCGCAGATGGTGCCGCTGCTCTGGTACCCGGCACTGCGCCGCGAGGGCCCGCACGGCACCGTCGTCGAGGTGTTCGACCACCTCCCGGCGGACGCCGGACCGCCGCTGCCACGCCGACAGGAACTGTCCCGGATCTACAGCTGGGCGCCCGTCACCCGCACCGCCCTCGACTGGACCGCCGACCGGCTGGCCGGCCGCGGCCTGCTGGAAGTCGGCGCCGGCAGCGGCTACTGGGCCGCGCGGCTGCGCGCCCGCGGCCTCGACGTGCTGGCCACCGACGCCGAGGCCCGCACCGAACTCAACGGCTGGACCGACCGTTTCCGCTGGACCGACGTCCGCCCCGGGCAGGCCGCCGAGGACGCCGCCGCCCACCCCGACCGGGCCCTCGCCCTGATCTGGCCCCCGCACCGCGACCCGATGGCCGCCGACGCCCTGCGCGCCTACCGCGGCGACCACCTGCTCTACCTCGGCGACCGCCCCGGCGGCCTCTGCGCCGACGACGCCTTCTTCGCCGAACTCGCCGCGCACTGGTACCCCGCCGCCCGCTGCCCCCTGACCCTGCGCTGGCTGGGCAACCACGACACCCTGACCCACTACATCCGCAAGGGCGGGTCGGCGCATCGGCCGTGACCGGGCCATTACCGCAGGTCACGACAGGTGGGCATGCTGGTGCCCAGAGCCGGACTCGAACCGGCACGACCTTCCGGCCAGGCAGTTTTAAGCTGCCCGTGTCTGCGTTCCACCATCTGGGCCTGGGAGCGCGTGAACTCGGTTACTGAGCCTAGTCGGCCGGGCGAGGGTTTCGCATATTTCTTGGGACGGAAGTTGTCATGCTTCCATGCGATCTGACGAAGCGTCTGTCATTTCGGCCACCGTCCGGCGGTTCTCGGCCACCACCTCTTCCTCGGGGTGCGGGTCATACCGAAGGAGGAGAGCGCGGCGGTGGTCGTACATCTCGGGGCGGGGCGGCAACCGTTCGGCGGAGCGACGAATTCCATGATCATCGAGGAGAGGATGGGATAGCGGTCGCAGGCACGTCCCGGCCGCCAGCCAGTGACGAGCCAGCACCTCCCCGACAGGAGTCCCCTTCGTGAGCACCTCGACCGCGTACGCAGCCCACACCGGTCTGGCGGCGGCCCGCGCCACCGGTCTCAACAAGGTCTACGGCGAAGGCGACACCCGCGTCGTCGCGCTCGACAACGTCTCGGTCTCCTTCGGCCAGGGCGAATTCACCGCGATCATGGGCCCGTCCGGCTCCGGCAAGTCCACCCTGATGCACTGCATGGCCGGGCTGGACACCGTCAGCTCCGGTTCGGCGACCATCGGCGACACCGAACTGGTCGGGCTGAAGGACAAGCAGCTGACCAAGCTGCGCCGCGACAAGATCGGCTTCGTCTTCCAGGCGTTCAACCTGCTGCCGACGCTGACCGCGCTGGAGAACATCACGCTGCCGATGGACATCGCCGGCCGCAAGGTCGACAAGGCCTGGCTGGACCGCGTGGTGGAGACGGTCGGCCTGTCCGGCCGCCTCTCGCACCGCCCGGCCCAGCTGTCCGGCGGCCAGCAGCAGCGCGTCGCGTGTGCCCGCGCGCTGGCCTCCAAGCCGGAGATCATCTTCGCCGACGAGCCCACCGGCAACCTGGACTCCCGCTCCGGCGCCGAGATCCTCTCCTTCCTGCGCAACTCGGTGCGCGAACTCGGCCAGACCGTGGTGATGGTGACGCACGACCCGGTGGCCGCCTCCTACGCGGACCGCGTGGTGTTCCTCGCCGACGGCCGGATCGTCGACGAGCTGACCAACCCCACCGCCGACTCGGTCCTCGACCGGATGCGTCGTTTCGACGCCAAGGGCCGCACCAGCTGACGGCCTCTCAGCAGCCGACCGACCACACCACCCCAGGACTGACCCCATGTATCGCACCGCACTGCGCAATGTGCTGGCCCACAAGGGCCGACTGCTGATGACGGCACTCGCCGTCATGCTGGGCACCGCCTTCGTGGCCGGCACCCTGGTGTTCTCGGACACCATGGGCCAGGCCGTCCGCAACAGCTACTCCAAGAGCTACTCCGACGTCTCGGTGCTGGTCTCCGACAGGTGGGCCCGCAGCACCAGCCAGGGCCCCAAGGAGTCCGAGCAGAAGAAGCACGACGCGCTGACCGACGCCACCGTGAAGGACCTCGCCGCCCTGCCGGGCGTCGAGCGGGCCCGCGGCATGGTCAGCGGCTTCACCGCCGTCGCCGACAAGAAGGGCAACCTGATCGGCGAGGCGTGGAGCGCCCAGGGCTCCAACTTCTCCCCGGACGCCTCCGGCCAGGACCCGCGCTACCCGATGGCGGAGGGCCGCGGCCCGAAGGCGGCCGGCGAGATCGCGCTGAACAAGCAGGCCGCCGACAAGGCCGGCTACAAGGTCGGCGACAAGGTCCGGGTGGCCGGCAACGGCGCCGCCGAGGACACCACGCTCACCGGCGTGTTCACCTCCGACGACCCGCAGGTCACCTCCGGCGGCTCGCTCGTGCTGATGGACACCGCCACCGCCCAGCAGCGACTGCTGGAGCCCGGCCACTACAGCTCGATCGCGCTGACCGCCAAGTCCGGCGTCGCGGAGAGCGCGCTGCTGGACGCGGCCAAGGCCAAGCTGCCCGGCGACATCTTCGTCCTGGACACCGGCCAGCAGCTCAAGGACGAGCAGGCCAAGCAGGTGGAGCAGTCGGTCACCGGCATGAAGAGCATGCTGCTGGTGTTCGCCGGCATCTCGCTGTTCGTCGGCATCTTCATCATCGTCAACACCTTCACCATGCTGATCGCGCAGCGCCTGAAGGAACTGGCGCTGCTGCGCGCGGTCGGCGCCAGCCGCCGTCAGGTCACCAACTCGGTGCTGGTCGAGGCGCTGCTGATCGGTGTGATCGCCTCCGTGGCCGGTCTGCTGCTCGGCATCGGCATCGGCGCCGGCATGCAGTCCCTGCTGGCCGGCATGAACGAGGGCATGCCCACCGGTTCGCTGGTGATCGCCCCGGCCACCGTGATCGGCACCCTGGTGACCGGCATCGTGGTGACGGTGCTGTCCGCGCTGATCCCCGCGATCCGCGCCTCCCGGATCCCCCCGGTGGCGGCGATGAGCAGCGGTGACATGCCCAGCACCCAGCGCGGCATGGTGATCCGCAACTCGATCGGCACGCTGGTGGCCGGCGGCGGCATCGCCCTGATCCTGCTCGGCGCGTTCTCCAAGGGCAGCGGCGGCCGGGTCTATCTGGAGCTCGGCGCCCCGCTCACCCTGATCGGCGTGTTCGTCCTGCTGCCGCTGCTGTCGCGGCCGGTGGTCGCCCTGGTCGGCCCGCTGCTGGGCAAGGTGTTCGGCACCCCCGGCAAGCTGGCCCGGCGCAACGCCGTCCGCAACCCGCGCCGCACCGCCAGCACCGCGGCCGCGCTGACCATCGGCCTGACCCTGGTCACGGCGATCACGGTGATCGGCAACTCGGTCACCAGCACGGTCACCCGGCTGGTCAGCGGCTCGATGAAGGCCGACTACACGATCTCGATGGCCAACCGCCACTCGCTGTCGCACGACCTGGCGCCGCTGGTCGCCAAGGCGAACGGGGTGGCCGCGGCCAGCCCGGTCGGCAACGTGATGTGGACGGTCGACGGGGACAGCAAGGCGATCGAGGGCTTCGACGCCGCCGCCTTCGACCAGTTGGTGACGGTGCACCTGACGTCCGGCTCGACCGGTGCGCTGAAGCAGGGCCAGCTCCTGGTCAACGACGACTTCGCCGGGAAGCACAACCTCACCCCGGGCTCCACCGTCAAGGTCGAGGTGACCGAGGGCAAGACGCTGGACCTCACCGTCGGCGGCGTGTTCGAGCGCAACGACGCCCTGTCGACCGTCATCGCGTCCAACGCGCTGATCGATCAGTACGACTCCGACTCCTTCATCACCGAGATCCTGGTCAAGGGCAAGGACGGCGCGACCGCCGGGCTCAAGCAGTCCGTCAAGGAGGCCACCGGCAGCAACCCGGTGATCGAGGTGCTCACCGAGAAGGACAAGGTCGAGGAGTTCAGCCGGATCATCACGACGATGCTGAACATCATGTACGGCCTGCTCGGCATGGCGGTGCTGGTCGCGGTCCTCGGTGTGATCAACACGCTGGCCATGTCGGTGTTCGAGCGCAAGCGTGAGATCGGCATGCTGCGGGCGATCGGCCTGGACCGGCGCGGCATCAAGCGGATGGTCCGCGTCGAGTCGGTGGTGATCTCGCTCTTCGGTGGCCTGATCGGCGTGGGGCTCGGCTGCTTCCTGGCCTGGGCTGCCGTCCGGGTGCTCGCCGCCGACCTGAACGGGCTGACCACCGCGGTCCCCTACGGCAGCGTGGTGATCTTCCTCGGCCTGGCCGCGGTGGTCGGTATCGTCGCCGCCCTCTGGCCGGCCCGCCGGGCCTCCCGGATGGACATCCTCGCCAGCATCAAGACCGACTGACGTCCGGTCGGCGAAACACCGCGCCGCCCGTCCCCGGAACAACCGGGGGCGGGCGGCGCGGTGTCTGTCGTGGCGGCCCGGGTCAGCGGGTCTCGATCACGACCTTCTCGATCACCACGTCCTGCACCGGGCGGTCGTTGCGCGGGTTGGTCTCGGTGGTGGCGATCGCGTCCACCACCTTCTGGCTCGCCTCGTCCGCGACCTCGCCGAAGATGGTGTGCTTGCCGGTCAGCCAGGTGGTCGGGCCGACCGTGACGAAGAACTGCGAACCGTTGGTGCCCGGGCCCGCGTTGGCCATCGCCAGCAGGTACGGCTTGGTGAACGCCAGGTCCGGGTGGAACTCGTCGGCGAACTTGTAGCCCGGGCCGCCGGTGCCGTTGCCCAGCGGGTCACCGCCCTGGATCATGAAGCCTTCGATGACCCGGTGGAAGATCGTGCCGTCGTACAGCGGCGCGTTGCTGGGCTGCCCGGTCTTCGGGTCGATCCACTGGCGCTCGCCCGTGGCCAACTCGACGAAGTTCTTCACCGTCTTGGGGGCGTGGTTCGGCAGCAGCCGGATCACGATGTCGCCCTTGTTGGTCTTCAGGGTGGCGTACAGTTCCTCGGCCATCCGGGGGCCGCCTTTCTGATCGCGTGTCAGTTGCGTCCCCCACCCTGCCCTCTCAAGGGCCCCCCGCGCAGCCGACACGGGATCCTCCTCACGGCTGACGCGGAATACTTTGCCAAACCATTACCCTTATGCTCTGTATGGGTGGTGCTGTGCCACCCCGGAGGGAATGTGATGAGAAGCAGAAACCCGGTCTTCTCGCGGGAGGGGTCCTTCACCCGCGACAACCAGTACGCGGGGTTCGGCACGCAGCCGACCGGGCACCAGGCGTACGGCAACCCGTACGCCAACAACGTCTACGCGCAGCCCGGCGGTCAGTCGCTGACCGACCAGCAGCTCGCCGAGATGTACGGCGCCCCCGCCGCGGGTCCGGCCGAGACCGGCCGGATGACGCTGGACGACGTGGTCGCCCGCACCGCGATGACGCTGCTCATGCTGGTCGCCGCCGGCGCGGTGGCCTGGTTCGTGGTTCCGGTCGAGAACTACGCGCTGGCCGGCGTCGCCGCGTTCGCCGCGGCGATCATCGGCCTGGTGATCAGCTTCAAGCAGAGCGTCAACCCGGCGCTGATCCTGACCTACGCCGGCCTGGAGGGCTTCTTCCTCGGCGCGATCAGCAAGGCCCTCAACACCCTGCTGCAGGGCATCGCCATCCAGGCCGTGCTGGGCACCGCCGCGGTGTTCGCGGCCACCCTGATCGCCTACAAGAGCGGCAAGATCCGGGTCACCCCCCGGTACACCCGGATCGGCATCTCGATCGCGATCGGCTTCGTGATCCTGATGTTCGTCAACGTCATCGCCACCATGCTCGGCGCCGACTTCGGCTTCCGTTCCGGCCCGCTCGGCATCGTGGTCGGCCTGGTCGGCATCGCGCTCGGCGCGTTCTTCCTGACCCTCGACTTCCACGAGGTCGAGGAGGGCGTCCGGTACGGCGCCCCCGAGCGGGAGGCCTGGCGGGCCGCCTTCGGCCTGACGCTGTCGCTGGTGTGGATCTACCTGGAGATGCTGCGCCTGATCGCCATCCTGCGCGGCGACGACTGATCGCACGGCTGACGACGCGGCGGGCCCCGGAGGATTCCTCCGGGGCCCGCCGCGTTCCGTCCGGCCCCGGCTTGGCTACCCTCGGGGCCATGTCCGAGCACCACCCCGTCACCCCCGCCCAGTTGACCGCCGCCGTGGAGCGGCTGGCCGACCGCTTCCGGGCGATGCCGCAGAGCCGCCTGCTGGGCGCCGTCCCCGGCCACCCCTCGCGGGCCGCCGCGGTGCTCGCCCTGGCCGGCAGGCTGGCCGACGCCGCCCGCACGCTGGAGGGCCTGCCGCCGCTGCCCGTCCCCGACTGCGGGGCGTTCGCGGTCGGCGACCAACTCGCCGTCACCGGCCACGACCTGGCCGCCGCGGCCGCCGAACACCCCGAGGCGCTGGCCGCCGCGCTCGCCGAGGTCGAGGACACCGACCGGCTGACCGTCTGACGGGCGGTCGGAAAACGCCGAAGGGGCGCCGCTCCGCCCGGGCAACCCCTTGCCGCGCGGATCGACGCCCCTGGTCGCCCGGTTCAGATGGAGGCGACCACCCGGTCGGCGAGTACGTAGACGGTGTCGCCGTCGGTGGCGAAGGTCAGCGAGTACGAGCCGGAGAACCGGGAGCCGCCCAACAGCCGGACGTCCTCCCCGGCCCGGACGGCGTCGATCAGCCGGTACGCCGCCTCCCGGTCGCCGGGGGCCACGCACAGCGTGGTGCCGTCGGCGAACGCGTACACGTCCAGCGTGCCGAGCGGGCCCGGGCGCACGTCGGTGAGGGCGATCTTCTCGTCGGCGAGCGCGGTGAGCCGGTCGTCGGTCCACTCCCGGGACGGGGTGGGGCTGGGCACGAAGTCCGGGTGCGAGGGGTGCCGGCGCGGGTCGGGCGCGGCGGCGGGCTCGCTCTCGGCGTCCAGCAGCCCGGACTCCAGGCCGGTGGCCAGCAGGTCGGCCTCGCGGCGGGCCTTCACGTCGCTGTTGTCGGCCGGGGCCGGGAAACCGCCGCCCCGGATGCCGCCGTCCGCCGAACCGCCGTCCGCGGCGCCGTCCTTGGCCAGGTCCTCCAGCGCGTGGCGCAGCGCCTCGCCGAACTCCGGGTCCATCACCCCCTGGTTGTCGGCGGCCTCCTGCGGTCCGGTCGGGCGCGGGAAGAAGATCGGCCAGTCCTCGCCGGCAGCCGTGAACGGGGTCTCGAACAGCGGCGCGTCCTCGGCAGCGCGCGCCTCCTGCTCGGCCCAGAACGCGCGGGCCTCGGTGATCTCCCGCTCCCGGTCGGCGGCGAGCGCCTCGGTGACGGCGCGGCGTATCAGCGCCTCGTCGAGCTGCGGGGCAGGCTGCGCGGTGGGCTGCGCGGCGTCCAACTTCCGCCCCAACGCGCGGAGGTGGAGCAGGACGGCGGCGGTCAGGGCGATCAGAGCCAGCAGCAGGGAGGTGTAGACGACGCTCACGGAACGTACTCCCAACGAGGAGCGGAACGGGGTTACGGCTCCACACTGCCGTATTCGCGCCCGTTACTGCAGAGGCTGATGTCCGATTTGCCAGTGACTTTCCGACTTGTCCTTAAATTGTTGGGTAATACCGTTCCACGCAGCGGAGTTGATCCAATCCGGTGCGTCGCAATTTCGGTCCCGGAAGGCAAAAAATCGGGCCGGATCGCACCTGAGGTGTGATCCGGCCCTCAATTACCTACGGTGACTCCGGACGGGTGAGACATCCGTCACGGCGTCACCGCGGCGGTCAGCTCAGCCGCTCGATGACCATCGCCATGCCCTGGCCGCCACCCACGCACATGGTCTCCAGGCCGAACTGCTTGTCGTGCCACTGGAGGGAGTTGATCAGCGTGGTGGTGATCCGCGCGCCGGTCATGCCGAACGGGTGGCCCACCGCGATCGCGCCGCCGTTGACGTTCAGCCGGTCCAGGTCGATGCCCAGGTCCCGGTAGGACGGGATGACCTGCGCGGCGAACGCCTCGTTGATCTCCACCAGGTCGATGTCGCCGATCGACAGACCGGCCCGCTTCAGCGCCTGCTTGGACGCCTCCACCGGGCCGTAGCCCATGATCTCCGGCGACAGCGCCGAGACGCCGGTGGAGACCACCCGGGCCAGCGGGGTGATGCCCAGCTCGCGCGCCTTGGTGTCCGACATGATCACCAGCGCGGCCGCACCGTCGTTCAGCGGGCAGCAGTTACCGGCCGTCACGGTGCCGTCCGGGCGGAACACCGGCTTCAGACCGGACACGCCCTCCAGCGTCACGCCCGCGCGCGGGCCGTCGTCCGCGCTCACCACGGTGCCGTCCGGGAGCGTCACCGGGGTGATCTCGCGCTGCCAGAAGCCCGCCTTGATCGCGGCCTCGGCCAGGTTCTGCGAACGGACGCCGAACTCGTCCTGCTCGGCCCGGGTGATGCCCTTCAGCGCGGCCAGGTTCTCCGCGGTCTGGCCCATCGCGATGTACGCGTCCGGCAGCAGGCCGTCCTCGCGCGGGTCGTGCCACTCCCCGCCGCCGGTCTCCGCGCGGTGCTTGGTGCGCGCCTGCGCCTCGTCGAACAGCGGGTTCGTGGTGCCCGGCATGCCGTCCGAGGTGCCGTTGATCGACCGCGAGACGGTCTCCACGCCGGCGGAGATGAAGATGTCGCCCTCGCCGGCCTTGATCGCGTGCAGCGCCATCCGCGTGGTCTGCAGCGAGGACGAGCAGTAGCGGGTGATGGTGGCGCCCGGCAGGTAGTCCATGCCCATCTGCACGGCCACGATCCGGGCCAGGTTGTGGCCCTGCTCGCCGCCCGGCAGGCCGCAGCCCAGCATCAGGTCGTCGATCTGGCGCGGGTCCAGCTGCGGGACCTTGGCCAGCGCGGCACCGATGATCTGCGCGGTCAGGTCGTCCGGGCGGACGTCCTTCAGCGAACCCTTGAAGGCCCGGCCGATCGGCGAACGGGCGGCGCTGACGATGACGGCTTCGGGCATGGCGGGCTCCTCGCTGAGTGACCTCGGGATGCGATCCGGTGGATCTCCCGGGGAAAGTTACCGCTTGGTAGCTCCGGCGTCATCCGCCTCCGGATGTGAGTTGGCCGACGCGATCGCCCGCAGCGGCCCGCCGTCCGCGACCGCCTCCGGCCCCTGGTCCCCCTGGTCCGCCGGGTCGCCCGGCTCGTCCGGGTCGCTCGGGTCGCCGCCGGGGAGTGCCAGCCGGAATCGCTGCTTGAGCGTCGCCCACCGCCAGGTGCCGTTCGACGGACCCGCCGCCGTCACCTCCGTGCCCGACCGCCCCGCCGCCGCCGCGGCCGCCACCGCCACCGGCAGCACCGCCTGCGGCTCCAGCGGACCGCCCACCGCCGACGGCGTGTCCTGCGGCCACAGGTCGAGCGCCGCGCACACCGAGGGCAGCAACGCCATCGACGCCGTCGCGTACCCCTGCGCGGACGGGTGGTAGCGGTCCGCGGCGAACAGCTCCGGACGGGTCGCGAACTCCGGGCCCAGCAGCGACCCCAGCGAGACCGTCCGGCCGCCGGCCTCCACCACCGCGATGGTCTGCGCCGCCGCGAGCTGCCGACTCAACCGGCGCGCCACCCAGCGCAGCGGCGGCCGCACCGGCTTGATGGTGCCCAGATCCGGGCAGGTGCCCACCACCACCTCGCAGCCCGCCGTGACCAGCCGGCCCACGGCCTCGCCCAGCTCCCGCACACTGCGGGCGGCCGGGGCGTGCCTGGTCACGTCATTGGCGCCGATCATCAGCACCGCGATGTCCGGGCTGTGCGGCAGCGCCCGCTCCACCTGCCCCGCGAGATCGCCCGAGCGGGCCCCCGACTTCGCCACGTTCACCAGCCGCACCCGGCGCTCGGCGACGGACGCCAGCCCCGAGGAGAGCAGCGCGCCCGGCGTCTCCTGCGCGCGCTGCACACCCAGGCCCGCGGCCGTCGAATCGCCCAGGAACGCCATCACCAACGGCGGACGCGGATCCACCGGATCGGCGAACGCCTCGCCGTGCAGGCCGTCCGCGCGCGGCGGATCGCCGCCCAGGATCCCGATCGCCCGGATCGCCAGCCGGCTCTCGGTCAGCAGCACCCCCGCCAGCCCCACCCCGAGCAGCCCCAGCCCACCACCGCCATACGCTGCCGCGGTGGCGATCCGCCGTGCCACCCGCACCCTCGACGCCTGCGAGCCGGCCATCCGGCCACCCCCTCTCCCTTTCACCCACACTCGTACCCGCCCACCCCACCCCTGTACCCGCCCACCCCGACCAACCACCCACCCGGAGCCCCGGCCGAGGGCGCCGCAGGCGCACGGCGCGCACGCCCGCCGGCGCGACCCCCCGGGCCCGGGGTGGGGGCGGTTTCGAGTGCGGCGAAGGTCTCGGCCTGGCCCGGGGGAGGGGAGCCGCCGGGGGTGGCGCGGGTGTGGGGCGGGTCAGGGTTTCTGGTGGGGGGCGGGTGGGTTGGTGAGCGGTGGGGCCGTCGCCGGGGGCGGGCGTCGCCCGGCGGCTGAGGGCCCGGGGTGGGCAGGCGGTGCGACGTTGAGTGCGGTGATGCTCCGCCGGGGGCGGTGGGTGGGCGGTGAGGGGACAGGCGCGCGGTGCTTCAAGGCCCACCGCCGCGACCTCGGGGCTGGGATGGGTGGGGCGGGTCAGGGTTCCTGGTGGGGCGGGCGTCGCCAGGCGCCGGCCGAGGGCCCGGGGTGGGTGCGGTGCGACTTGGAGCGCGGTGAAGTTCCTGCCGGAGGCGATGGGTGGCGGAGGCCCTGGTGGGGTGGGAGTCCGGTGGGACATGGGGTGGTTGGGCGCGGTGGGGGGAAGTCGGGCCCTAGGCTGGGGGTTTCGGCAATCAGGGCTGCCATTTACCGGGAGGACCCCCGTGCGGTACCACAATTCGATCATCGAGCTGGTCGGCGACACCCCGTTGGTGAAGCTCAACAAGGTCACCGAGGGCATCAGCGCCACCGTGCTGGCGAAGGTCGAGTACTTCAATCCCGGTGGTTCGGTGAAGGACCGGATCGCGATGCGGATGATCGAGGCGGCCGAAGCCTCCGGCGCACTCAAGCCGGGTGGCACCATCGTCGAGCCCACCAGCGGAAACACCGGCGTGGGGCTGGCGATCGTGGCCCAGCAGAAGGGCTACAAGTGCATTTTCGTGTGCCCGGACAAGGTGTCCACGGACAAGATCAACACGCTGCGGGCGTACGGCGCCGAGGTCGTGGTCTGCCCGACCGCGGTCGCGCCGGAGCACCCGGACTCGTACTACAACGTCTCGGACCGGCTGGTCCGTGAGACCCCGAACGCCTGGAAGCCGGACCAGTACTCGAACCCGGAGAACCCGGCGTCGCACTACTACTCCACCGGCCCGGAGCTGTGGGAGCAGACGGACGGCAGGATCACCCACTTCGTGGCGGGCGTGGGCACCGGCGGCACCATCTCCGGCACCGGCCGGTACCTGAAGGAGGCGTCCGGCGGGAAGGTCCAGGTGGTCGGCGCGGACCCGGAGGGTTCGGTGTACTCGGGCGGCACCGGCCGCCCGTACCTGGTGGAGGGTGTTGGCGAGGACTTCTGGCCGACCGCCTACGACCGCGAGGTCGCGGACCGGATCGTCGCGGTCTCGGACAAGGACTCGTTCCAGATGACCCGCCGCCTGGCCAAGGAGGAGGGCCTGCTGGTCGGCGGTTCCTGCGGCATGGCCGTGGTGGCCGCGCTGGAGGTGGCCCGCGAGCTGGGGCCGGACGACGTCGTGGTGGTGCTGCTGCCGGACGGCGGCCGCGGTTACCTGTCGAAGATCTTCAACGACGACTGGATGGCCGACTACGGCTTCCTGCCGACCGCCACCGACGAGGCGCACATCGGCGAGGTGCTGGCCCGCAAGGACGCGCTGGAGCACGAGGGCATCCCGCAGTTCGTGCACATGCACCCGGGCGAGACGGTTGCCGAGGCGGTGCGGGTGCTGCGCGACTTCGGTGTCTCGCAGATGCCGGTGGTCTCGCCGGGGGCCGGGCACCCGGATGTCATGGCCGGCGAGGTGATCGGTTCGGTGGTCGAGCGCGAGCTGCTGGACGGCCTGTTCAACGGGCGGATCGAGCTGACCGACACGCTGGACAACGCGATGTCCAAGCCGCTGCCGGTGGTCGGCTCCGGCGAGTCGGTGACCAACCTGATGACGGTGCTGGAGAAGGCCGACGCGGTGGTGGTGCTGGTGGAAGGCAAGCCGCAGGGCATCGTCACCCGCCAGGACCTGCTGGCCTTCCTCACCGCCCGGGCCGGCCACTGACACTCCCTCAGGGGCCCTGCCCCGCCCGGTACGTGGACGTCACAAGCGCGCATCATCCGGTTAACACGGCTCGGGCATGGTGGTGGACACGGCAAGAAAAAGCCGGGAAAACGGTGACGGCGGGGGGCGGGAGCGGCTCTCCGGCCTCCGCGGTCACCACCAGGGGTTCCGACGGTCGGCCTGACCCGGCCGCCGGGCCCGGTCCGCGGGACCGCCGTCGTCCCGCCCCTGGCAGGTGCAGGGTGTGACGGCTCCCGTGGCGAGTCACGCGCCGTACGGCGCGGCTTCCGCGCACTCCCGGGTGGGGGAGTGCGCGCGGAGGCGGCAGGGCCGGTCCTGGGCGGTTGCCCGGGCCGGCCCTCGCCGCGTCCGGGGCCACGAGGGCCGTTTCCGAATGGGCCGTGCGACCCCCTACGCTCGGTGTCATGACCAGCACTGACCTGCCCGAGCAGGACGCTCCCCGCTACGTTCGCCTCAGCATCGAGCTGATCGCCGAGATCACCGACGAGCGGGCCCTGAAGGCCGCCGCCCTGACCCAGGTCGCCGACGACGAGTACCTGGACGACGAGGAGCGCGCCCAGGCTGTCGAGGCGATCGAGGTGGACCCGACGGGTTCGCTCGCCCACTTCGTCGACCCGGTGGCGCTGCTCGGCGACGTTCCCGGCGTGGAGCTCGCCTCCGCCACCTGGGAGTCCGCCACCACCGACTACGACCCGGACGACGAGGGCTGGGACGAGTACGAGGTGCAGTGAGTCCCGGCGCTCTCGCGCTCAGGCCCGGTCCGGACAGCCCCGGACCGGGCCTTTTTGTCCGTTCTTCGGGGCACTTGAGTACTCTCGAATGATCTGCACATTTTTGAGTGATCTTGAGTGATCCGGGACCGAGGAGCGTGGACGTGACCGCAGCCGAGAAGCAGGACGGGCCGCTCGGCGGCAGCTGGAGCCGGCGCGGCGTGCTCGCCGGGCTGCTCGGCGCCCCCGTGCTGCTGCTGGCCGCGTGCCAGGGCGGCGGCGGCAAGTCCTCCACTCCGGCCGGCGCTGCGAGCGCGGGTGGCGAGAGCCCGTCGGTCAGCCCGAAGGCCTCGGTCGCGCAGATCACCATCACCCCGGCCGACGGCGCGACCGCCGCTCCGTTCACCGCGCCGGTCACCGTCACCGTGCAGGGCGGCACGCTCACCTCGGTCACCGTCACCGACGGCACGGGCAAGCAGATAGCCGGGCAGCTGGCCGCCGACGGCGCCAGCTGGACCTCCACCGCGACGCTCGCCAGTGGCAGCACGTACACCGTCGCCGCTGCCGCCGAGGACAAGGACAAGCGCCCCGCGGACGCCAACGCGAGTTTCTCCACCGCCTCCCCGGCCAACACCTTCGTCGGCTACTTCACCCCCGAGGACGGCTCCACGGTCGGCGTCGGCATGCCGGTGTCGATCAACTTCAACAAGGCGATCACCGACCGCAAGGCCGTCCAGGAGGCGATCACCGTGGTCTCCGACCCGCCGGTGGAGATCGTCGGCCACTGGTACGACTCGACCCGGCTGGAGTTCCGCCCCCGGGAGTACTGGGCCAAGGGCACCACCGTCACCCTGAAGCTGCGGCTGAAGGACGTGGCCGGCGCCAAGGGCGTCTACGGCACCCAGTCCAAGAACGTCACCTTCACGGTCGGCCGCAGCCAGCTCTCGGTCGCCGACCTGAAGGCCGGCACCCTCACCGTCACCACGGACGGCAAGGTCACCGCCACCTACCCGGTGATCGGCGGCTCGCCCGACCACCGCACCTGGGGCGGCAGGATGGTGATCTCCGAGCGCTTCCAGCAGACCCGGATGAACTCCGCCACCGTCGGCCTCGGCAGCGAGTACGACATCCCGGACGTGCCGCACGCGCAGCGGCTCACCACCTCCGGCACCTTCATCCACGGCAACTACTGGTCGGCGGCGTCCCAGTTCGGCAACGCCAACACCAGCCACGGCTGCATCGCGTTGCAGGACGTGCAGGGCGGCAACAACCCGAACACCAGCGGCGCCCGGTTCTTCGCGAGCTCGATGGTGGGCGACGTGGTCGAGGTGGTCAACTCCGGTGACCGCACGGTGAATCCGTCGAACGGGCTGAACGGCTGGAACATGTCCTGGGCGGACTGGAAGGCCGGCAGCGCACTCTGACGCCCGGTCGGGCGGGGCGCTGTCTCACGGCGACATGGGGGTGCCGTGAGCGTGTCCTAAACGAATGGTAAAAATATTCGCATGCGGGGGGGCATGTCGATGTGTTGAGCTTGCCTCCGCGGCAGGGCCGATCGGGCCCGAGTTCCGCCTTCAGGCACAGGAGTTCAGCCATCAACACCGCCATTCGCCGGTCCGTCCGCGCCGGTATAGCCGTCACCACCGGAGCCGTCCTGATCGCCGGCGGCGTCACCGCCTGCGGCGCCGCCAAGCAGCTGACCGCCGGTGAGAAGCTCTCCGGGGCGTTCAACAAGCTCGGCGACGCCAAGTCGATGAGCTTCCAGCTCTCCTTCGACGCCACCCCGGAGCAGTTCGTCGCCTTCGGCAAGGCAGTTGACGACCCGATCGAGCAGAAGAACGCGGACCTGCTGTCCGACCTGGTGCTGAACGTGTCGATCAGCGCCGACAAGCCGCTCAAGGACACCGAGGCGTTCAAGTTCAGCGGTTCCGACACCGTGAACGACTCGTACGACCTCAACGGTGTGGCGCTCGCCTACTCGCTGAGCACCAAGAAGTCCGGCAAGACCTACGCGGACATCCGCCAGATCGGCGAGCGGATGTACCTGAAGGCGGACGTCCGCGGCATCGCCGAGCTCGGCGGCGAGGACACCAAGCAGGTCGACGAGTTCGTCGCCGCGCTGCCCGCCGGAGCCGGTCCGATCAAGGACGTGGTGGACGGCAAGTGGGTCTCCCTGGACCTGAAGAAGATGCAGGAGGAGATCAAGAAGACGAAGGGCACCGGCGCCGGCACGGGTGCCGAGGCGGGCTCGCCGTTCGACGCGATGCCCGGCATGGACCCGGCGGAGCGGAAGCGCTTCATCAAGACGGCGAAGGCCGTGATCTCCAAGAACATCAGCGTGGAGGAGAAGGGCAAGTCCGGCGACGCCGACGTCATCCAGGTCTCCGCCCAGGCGCGTCCGGTGGTCGAGGGCCTGATGAAGGCGTTCGAGAAGCTCGCCGAAGGTTCGTCCGCCCTCCCGTCGCTGCCGAGCAGTGACTTCGAGGACATCCCGGACCGCAAGATCACCGCCGACGTGATGATCAAGAACGGCAAGGCGCAGGCCGTCACCTTCGACCTGATGCAGTTCGCCGACAAGCCCGACGCGTCGGCGCACTTCCCGCTGCGGCTCGGCTTCAACGCCGACGCGCCGGCCGTCGCCGCCCCCACCGGCGCCACCGAACTCGACCTGGCCAAGCTTCAGGACGTCTTCATGGCCATGGCCACCGCCGACGGCGACAAGGACAGCGGCTCCACCTCGGACGGCCCGGCCACCCCGCTGACCGACGCCCAGTACGCCGAGCTGGCCGCCGCCGGCATCGACCACGACAAGGCCAAGAACCTGAACGAGGCCGGCCTGTCGTTCCAGGACATCAAGGACTTCGCGGACGCCATCAAGGGCTGACCACCAGTCAACTCCCGCCGGTCCGACGGCCCGTCGCAGCTCTGGCTGCGGCGGGCCGTCGCCGTCCCGCCCTGGCGCGAAACGCGACGTCCGGAACCCGCCGGACCGGGGCGTCCGGTGGGCGCAGGCTGGGCCCATGAACACCATCGATGTGCGGGCCGTCCCCGCGCAGACGCTCGCCGAACTGCGCCGGCTCGACGACAGCGGGCGCTGTCACCCCGTCACCGTCACCGAGGACGGCGGCTCGCCGCTGCGGTGCTGCCTCACCCGGGCCCGCCCCGGCGACCGGATCGTGCTGCTGTCGTACGCGCCGCTGCGCCGCTGGGCCGAGGAGACGGGCTGCGACCCGGGCGCGTACCTGGAGACCGGGCCGGTGTTCGTGCACGCCGACCCGTGCGAGGGCTTCGCGGGCGGCTGGCCGGACGGCTTCCACGGCGGGCAGCGGGTGCTGCGGGCCTACTCCCCGGACGGGCGGATCCTCGAAGGCCGGGTCGGCGAGCCGGACGAACTACCCAAGCTGGCCGCCGAGTTGCTGGCCGACCCGGAGATCGCCGTGGTGCACGTGCGGGCCGTCGAGTTCGGCTGCTTCATGCACGAGGTGCGGCGGGCCGGCTGAACGACCCTCAGGTGCGCTTCGCATAGTCGGTGAAACCCTGCCAGTCGAGGACCACGCAGGGCACGTCGCCCAGCACCCAGGCGTCGTGGCCGGGCGGGCAGATCATCACATCGCCCGCGCCGAACTCCTCGGCCTGGCCGTCGTCCATCTCGATCCGCATCCGGCCCGAGATGACGTAACCGGCGTGCGAGGCCTGGCAGCTGTCGGTGCCGGCGATCGGTTTCACGTGCTTCGACCACTGCCAGCCCGGCTCGAACACGCCCCGGCCGACCCCGCCGGCCTTCAGATTCACCAGCGCCACCTGTCCCTTGCCGCCTTCGAACGGGCGGACCTCCTCGGGGGAGTCCAGATTCATCCGCACCAACCCGGCCATCACTGCTCACCTCCGGCCGACAACGCCCCGTGCCCCCGCCGCCGGGCTCGGCGACGGGGGCACGGCTGACGTCTCCCATCCTCGGTACCCGGCGTGGATCGCGCCAGGCACGGCGGTCAGTTCGCGGTGGCCGCCAGCACGATGTCGATGCGCCGGGAGACGAACCGGTCGATCGGGTTCGCCCAGTACGTCCACGGCTCGGGGACGATCGGGCCGAGCGCCCGCAGGTGCGGCATCGCGTCGGCGGGGCGGCCGGCCTGGGCCAGCACCCAGACCAGCCAGCCGTGCGCGTAGCTGCGGTGGCGGTCGTCGGGGTCGGCCAGTTCCAGGTCGGCGATCACCGCGGCCACCGCGGCCTGCACCTCGGGGGCGGCGTACGGCTCCTCGTTGCCCTCGAAGTGCTCGAAGTACGCCTCCAGCTTGAGCGCGGACAGCAGGCTGCCCTTCGGGGCGGTGGCGATCGCGGCGTCCACGAAAGCGTGCATCTGCTCGTGGCTGCCCTTCCACTTGGCGCACCAGTACTGCAGGGCGCCGGTGTGGGCGGAGAAGTTGTGCGGGTCGCGGGAGACGATCTCCTGCCACAGGGCCCGGAAGCGCTCGTTGTCCCAGCTCTGGCCCATCGCCAGCGGGATCTGCGCGACGAACGGCAGCGGGTCGGCCGGGTCGGCGAGCCGGACGGCCTCGGCGGCGGCCGCCTCGGCGTCGGCCAGCACCTTGCGGAAGGCGGCCCAGCGCTCCGCGGTGACCTGGTGGGCGCGCCGGCTGGTGCGCACGTTCCAGGCCAGGACGATCAGCGCGTCCTGGGCGAGGATCGCGGCGTCCGCGTTGTCCGGCTGCTCGGCGCGCCAGGCCAGCAGCCAGGCGTCGTCCTCGGCGGCCGGCTCCGCGAAGCGGCGCATCAGGCCCCGGCGCCGGTCGTGGTCGCCCGCCGCGGCGGCGAGCAGGTCGGCGGCCGGGCGCCAGACGCCGCCCCGGAGCGCGGCCAGCGCGGCGTCCAGGTCCGGGCCGGTCAGGCCCGGGTCCTCGATCAGCTCGGCCTTGGGAACCAGGCCGTGGTCGGCCGGGTAGATGGTCGGACGGTTCGCCTCCTCGTAGCGGGCGATGGTGGCCTGGGCGGCCTCGGTGCGGGCGTTCAGGGTGGCGACGCGGCGCTGCATCAGCCAGGTGGCCAGCTTGATGCCGGCGATCAGGAGCAGCGGAAGGAGGACGATCAGGACGGCCATCGGGCGGTTCAACTCCAGGGGGCGGGGGCGTCAGGACCGGTCGGTCAGCTCGGCCAGCAGGGCGCGCAGCGGGGCGGTGTCGGGCACGTCGGCGACCGCGGCGTCCAGCGCCCCGGGCAGCCGGTCCTCGGCGTCGCCGGGCAGTACCAGGGCGGCCGGGCGGCTCCAGGACAGCTCCCAGCGGGCCGCCTTCTGCGAGGCCAGGGCGAGCACGGTCAGCGACCGCAGCGCGTTGCGCAGCAGCGGCCGGTGGAACTCGCGGGCGGCCCGGCCGGTGGCCTGCGCGGACTCCTCGCTCTGCGGCAGCCGCCCGGCGAGCTCCGCCGCGCGCCCGGCGTCCAGCGCGTCCAGCATCGCCTCGGCGGTGCCGGGCAGGCCGCTGTCGGTGAGGGCGCGCAGCACCGGCTGGGCGTTCTCGCGGGCGTACGCGTACATCGCCTCGTGCACCAGCTCGGGCCAGTCCAGGCGGCGCATCGCCAGGGCCTCCGGGATCAGCGCCAGCGTCTCCAGCTCGGTCAGCCGCTGCTGCGGGTCGCGCAGCAGGTCGAGCGCGGGCCGGTCCTCGCCGAGGCCGGGCAGCCCCGGGGTGTCCGGCAGGGCCTGGACGGCGGCGACCCGCTGCTTGATCGGCGGGTGCGAGTCGTACGGGTCGGCCTGCTCGTCGGGGAGCTCCATGCCCATCTCGGCGAGCTCCTCGCGGCGCTCGGGGTCGGCCAGCAGGCGGCCCAGGCCGCCGAAGAACTGGCCGGGCAGCGGGAGCATTCCGGCGCCGACGCCCATGGTGGCGTAGCTGTTCAGGTAGAAGCTCTGCGCGGCGTCCAGCACGGGGATGCGGCTCAGCGCGGAGGCGGTGGCGTCGCGGCCGGCGATCCGGGCGGCGTGCCGGTCGGCGGCGTACTCCTGGCTGCGGCTGATCGACTCGGAGACCCGGAAGTACAGCTTGGCGTACTGGGTGAACAGCATGGCGAGGTAGCGCTCGGCGCCGCCGTTGCCGGCGTCCTTGCCGCTGGCCCGGCGGCCGCGGGCCTCGCGCTTGGCGTTGTCCTCGGCGATCTCGGCGGCCCGCTCGGCGACGTGCTGGTCGGCGTGGTGGTGCAGGGTGGCGACGGTGTGGCCGATGGCGGTGCGGCCGGCCACCGTGACGGCCGCCAGGCGGACGTCGTTGTTGGCGTAGTGGCCGAACTCGTGGGCGAGCACCGAGTCCAGCTCGGCCTCGGTCAGGCCGATCAGCAGCGGGGCGCCGATCACCAGGTGGCGGCGGCCCGGTATCAGGCCGAGCAGCTTGGTCTCCTCGTACACACCGGCGTTGACCTGCGGCACCAGGCGGATCTCGGCCGGGCCGCGCACGCCGGTGGCCTCGGCGATCCGGTCCACCCGGGCCCACAGCTCGGGCTGCTCCTCGCGGGTCAGCGGCAGGCCCTCGTGGCTGTCGTCGCGCTTGCGGCGGGTCAGGAACACCACCCGCAGCACCGGGTAGGCGATGGCGATGCTGAGCAGCCAGAGCTTCACCATGGCGGCGTGGAAGCCCGTGTTGACGACCAGTTCGACGTTCAGCCAGACCAGGACGGCCACGATGGCCGCCGCCAGCAGGTAGAACCCGGCGAGCAGTGCGACTGCCAGCAGGGCCCGGGTGGATGTGCGCATGCCGGTGCGCTCGGTGGACATTCCGCGCCCCCAAGTGTCGATCATGTGTGCGGCTGGCAGATCGTAGCGGTACGACCTGACCTTTCGCGACGCGATTGCGGCGAGCCCGCGGCCACCTGACGCGCCGCCACGGCGGAGCGGCCCAACCCCCTCCGGTGATCCGTCCGCCGCACTAGGCTCGACCGCATGACCGAGCACCAGCTTTCCCACGGCTTCGAAACCCTCGCCATCCACGCGGGCCAGGAAGCGGACCCCCGGACCGGGGCAGTCGTGACGCCGATCTACCAGGTGTCCACTTACAAGCAGGACGGCGTCGGCGGACTGCGCGAGGGCTACGAGTACAGCCGCTCCGCGAACCCCACCCGCACCGCCCTGGAGGAGTGCCTGGCCGCGATCGAGGGCGGCTCCCGCGGCCTTGCCTTCGCCTCCGGCCTGGCCGCCGAGGACACCCTGCTGCGGACCGTCCTCAAGCCCGGCGACCACATCGTCATCCCCAACGACGCCTACGGCGGCACCTTCCGGCTGTTCGCCAAGGTGCTGACCCGCTGGGGCGTCGATTTCTCCGTCGCCGACACCCACCACCCCGAGAAGGTGCGCGAGGCGATCCGCCCCAACACCCGCGCGGTGTGGGTGGAGACCCCCTCCAACCCGCTGCTCGGCATCACCGACCTGACCGCTGTCGCCGAGATCGCGCACGCCGCCGGCGCCCTGCTGATCGTCGACAACACCTTCGCCAGCCCCTACCTGCAGCAGCCGCTGTCGCTCGGCGCGGACGTCGTCGTGCACTCCACCACCAAGTACATGGGCGGCCACTCCGACGTGGTCGGCGGCGCCCTGGTGGTCGCCGACGCCGGCCTCGCCGAGGAGGTCGCCTACCACCAGAACGCGATGGGCGCCGTCGCCGGGCCGTTCGACGCCTGGCTGGTGCTGCGCGGCATCAAGACCCTCGGCGTCCGGATGGACCGGCACTCCGACAACGCCGCCCGGATCGCCGAACTGCTCTCCGCGCACCCGAAGGTGACGCAGGTGCTGTACCCGGGCCTGCCCACCCACCCGGGCCACGACATCGCCGCCAAGCAGATGAAGGCGTTCGGCGGCATGGTCTCGTTCCGGGTCGCCGGTGGCGAGCAGGCCGCCGTCGAGGTGTGCAACCGCGCGCAGCTGTTCACCCTCGGCGAGTCGCTGGGCGGCGTCGAGTCGCTGATCGAGCACCCCGGCCGGATGACCCACGCCTCCGCGGCCGGCTCCCCGCTGGAGGTGCCCGCCGACCTGGTGCGCATCTCGGTCGGCATCGAGTCCGCCGCCGACCTGCTGGCCGACCTGGAGCAGGCGCTCGGCTGACGCGTTCCCGGTCGGTTCAACGGCGGCCGTGCGGACCGCCGTTGAGCCGGCCCGGGATCAACGGCGCTTGCGCGGGAGCCGTTGAACCGCTCGGTGATCAACGCCGCTTGCGCGGACCGTCGTTGAAGCGTGCGGTGCTCAACGCCGGTCGCACGGGCCGTCGGCGAAGCGTGCGGGTGTCAACGCCGATTGCGCAGGCCGGCGTTGAAGCGCTCCAGCAGCGCGCAGAACACCGTCCGCTCGTCCGGCGTCCAGCCGGCCGTCAGCTCGGCGATCAGCCGCTGCCGCTGCTCGCGCACCTGCGCCAGACGTCCGGCTCCGAGCGGGGTCAGGGCGAGCCGCACCGCCCGCCGGTCGGCCGGGTACGGCACCCGGGCCAGCAGGCGTTCGCGCAGCAGCGGCGCGGCCTGCCGGGTCACCGTGGAGGAGTCCACACCCAGCGCGGCCGCCAGCGTCTTCACATTGGCCGGCCCGCCGGCGGCGAGCTGGTCCAGCAGCAGGAACGCGGCCCGGTCGAGCTCCCCGGCGGCACTGATCCGTCGGGCGAACACCGCGACCTGGTAGGGGAGTTGACAGTCGGAGTCGGGGACGTCGGGCAGTGGAGGGCTCATCGCGACTCACGGGGGTGCGGGCGACTCGTGCCCAGCAGCGTACGCGCGCCGGGCGGGCACCGGAACCGTCCCGTCCTACGCTGATCTTCATGCAGAACTGGCCGATCACGCTGGACGACGTCCGTGGCGCACAGAAAATGCTTGCCGGGGTGGCCCGGGTCACCCCGATGCAGAGCAGCCGCCACCTGTCCGGGGTGGCCGGCACCCCCGTCCACCTGAAGTGCGAGAACCTTCAGCGCACCGGCTCGTTCAAGCTGCGCGGCGCGTACCTGCGGATCGCCGGCCTGCTGCCGGTGGAACGGGCCGCCGGGGTGGTCGCCGCCAGCGCCGGCAACCACGCGCAGGGCGTGGCGCTGGCCGCCGCGCTGCTCGGCGTGCGCTCCACCGTCTTCATGCCGCTCGCCGCGCCGCTGCCGAAGGTCGCCGCCACCCGCGAGTACGGCGCCGAGGTGCGACTGCACGGCGCCAACGTCGACCAGGCGCTGCAGGCGGCGCGCGAGTACGCCGACGCCACCGGCGCGGTCTTCATCCACCCCTTCGACCACTGGGACGTGATCACCGGCCAGGCCACCGTCGGCCTGGAGATCCTGGAACAGTGCCCCGAGGTGCGCACCGTGCTGGTCGGCACCGGCGGCGGCGGGCTGCTGGCCGGCGTGGCGATCGCGATCAAGGCGCTGCGCCCGGACGTCCGGGTGATCGGCGTGCAGGCGGCCACCGCGGCGGCGTACCCGCTGTCGCTGGCCGCGGGCCGCCCGGTCTCGCTGGAGCGGTTCGCCACCATGGCCGACGGGATCATGGTCGGCCGCCCGGGCGACATCCCGTTCGAGGTGATCAACTCCCTTGCGGACGGGATGCGGACGGTCTCCGAGGACGAGCTGTCCCGGGCCCTGCTGGTCGGCCTGGAGCGGCTCAAGCTGGTGGTCGAGCCCGCCGGGGCGGCACCGATCGCCGCGCTGCTGGCCGAGCCGGGCCGGTTCGAGGGCCCGGTGGTGGGGGTGCTGTCCGGCGGCAACATCGACCCGCAACTGATGCAGCGGGTGCTGCGGCACGGCCTGGCCGCGGCCGGCCGCTACCTGTCGCTACGGGTCCGGCTGACCGACAAGCCGGGCGCGCTGGCGGACCTGCTGGGCGTGCTGACCCGGGTGGACGCCAACGTGCTGGACGTCGCGCACGTGCGGATCGACCCGCAGCTGGGCCTGACCGAGGTCGAGGTGGACCTGCACCTGGAGACCAAGGGCCCGGAGCACTGCGCGGCGGTGATCGGGGAGCTGCGCGAGGACGGCTACGTGGTCTCGCACTGAGACCCGGCACTGAGACCCGGCACTGAGGCCTGGCTCACCTGCGCGAGTTGACGCGATATATCGCGAGTGGCAGCATCTTGCGATGTATCGCGAGCTTGCCGTCGGCGGGCTCAGGTAACAGAGTGGGTGATCTGCGCCCAAAACGGACTCGTCCACCGACTCCGCACCCCCCGATCTCAGGACCTCCGACCTCAGGGAGATGAGGCAGGACCATGGCGTCAGCCATCGAAGCCGAGAACCTGGTCAAGACCTTCGGTGACGTACACGCCCTCGACGGCGTGAGCCTGGACGTCCCCGAAGGCACCGTGCTCGGACTGCTCGGCCCCAACGGCGCCGGCAAGACCACCACCGTGCGCGTGCTGACCACGCTGCTCCAACCCGACTCCGGCCGGGCCACCGTGGCCGGCGTCGACGTCCTCAAGCACCCCAACCGGGTGCGCAGTCTGATCGGCCTGTCCGGCCAGTACGCCGCCGTGGACGAGTACCTCACCGGCCGCGAGAACCTTCAGATGGTCGGCGAGCTCTACCAGATGAGCGCCCGCGACGCGAAGAAGCGGGCCGTGGAGCTGCTGGAGTGGTTCAACCTCGCGGATGCGATGGACCGCACCGCCAAGACCTACTCCGGCGGCATGCGCCGCCGCCTCGACCTGGCCGCCGCGCTGGTGGTCCGCCCGCCGGTGATGTTCCTCGACGAGCCCACCACCGGCCTCGATCCGCGCAACCGGCTTGCGCTGTGGGAGGTCATCGAGACCCTGGTCGAGCAGGGCACCACCCTGCTGCTGACCACCCAGTACCTGGAGGAGGCCGACCGCCTCGCCCACGACATCGCGGTGGTCGACCACGGCAAGGTGATCGCCCGCGGCACCGCCGATCAGCTGAAGGCCCAGATCGGCGGCGAGCGCATCGAGGTCGTCGTGCACCGGCCCGAGCTGGTCCCCGAGGCGGTCGCCGCACTCACCCCGTTCGCCAAGGGCGACCCGGCGGTGGAGAAGAACACCCGCCGGATCACCGTCCCGGTCAGCGGCGGCGCCAAGGTCCTCGCCGACGCCATCCGCGAACTGGACGCCCGTTCCATCGAGATCGACGACATCGGCCTGCGCCGCCCCACCCTCGACGACGTCTTCCTCTCCCTCACCGGCCATGTCACCGAGTCCGCCGAGGGCGACGGAGCCGCGGGCGAGGGTGAGCAGCCGGCGAAGAAGGGCCGTCGCGGCCACGGGAAGGACGCCTGAGATGACCACCGCACTGCCGGACGCGGCGATCGGCCCCGTCCCCGTCGCCCCCCGCCGGGGCGTCGCCGCCACCCTGCACGACTCCTGGGTGGTCGCGAAGAGGAATTTGCGTCGAATGACCAGAATTCCCGAAATTGTGGTTTTCGGGCTTATGCAGCCGGTGATGTTCGTGCTGCTGTTCTCGTACGTGATGGGCGGCGCGATCGCCATCCCCGGCGCCACGCCCAGCCACGAGGTGTACATCGAGTACCTGATGGCCGGCATCTTCGCCCAGACCGTCACCTTCGCGGTGGCCGGCGCCTCGGCCGGCATCGCGGAGGACATGACCAAGGGCCTGGTCGACCGGTTCCGCTCGCTGCCGATGTCCCGCGCCGCGGTGCTCACCGGCCGCACCCTCGCCGATCTGGTGCAGACCGCGTTCACCGTGGTGGTGCTCGCCCTGGTCGCGCTGCTGGTCGGCTGGCGGATCCACGACGGCTTCCTGAAGGCGCTCGCCGCGTTCGGCCTGCTGCTGCTGCTCGGCTACGCGTTCTCCTGGATCGGCGCGCTGATCGGCCTGTCGGTGCGCAGCCCCGAGGCGGCCACCTCGGCCGGTCTGATCTGGCTGTTCCCGCTGACCTTCATCTCCAACGCGTTCGTGCCGGTCAGCTCGATGCCGGGCTGGCTGCAGCCGATCGCCTACTGGAACCCGTTCTCCGCCACCGTGCAGGCCTGCCGCAGCCTGTTCGGCAACCAGCTCGGCCCGACGCCCGACGCCTGGCCGATGCAGCACGCCGTGCTGGTGTCGATCGGCTGGTCGCTGGTCATCATGGCGCTGTTCTCCTGGCTGTCGGTGCGCAAGTACCGCCGCGCGGCGGGCTGAGACCCTGCCGGTGAACGACCGGACGGCCGCCTCCCCCCCCCCGGGGGCGGGCCGCCGGGGGGGGGGTGCGGGGGGCGGACACCGGGACACGCGGGGCGGCGAGCC
>NZ_JBHWEN010000003.1:342743-352483 GCF_042734215.1 Kitasatospora sp. NPDC059673
CCCTGTCGGGGGGGTGTTCGCGGGGGGGGGGGGGCCCCCGCCCGGCGGGGGGGGGGGCTGCCCCCCGGCGGGTCACCGCCCGGCCGGCCGCCCCCCCCACCCGGGGGAGCGGCCGTCCGTCGTCGTGCTGCGGGAGGCTCAGCCGGAGAACGGCTTGGCGTCGACGATCTTCACGCCGGCCTTCTTGCCGTTCGGCAGCTCGTACACGGCGTCCTCGCCGACCGACTTGCCGGTGATCGCGCGGCCCAGCGGGGACTGCGGGGAGTACACGTCGATGTCGCCGTCGGTGACCTCGCGGGAGGCCAACAGGAACTCCATGGTGTCGTCCAGGTCGCCGTCGAAGGCCACCGTCACCAGCATGCCGGGCGCCACCACACCGGAGTCGGCCGGGGCCTCGCCGACCTTCGCCCGCTCCAGCAGCTGGGACAGCTGGCGGATGCGCGCCTCGGTCTTGCCCTGCTCGTCCTTGGCCGCGTGGTAACCGGCGTTCTCCTTGAGATCGCCCTCCTCGCGCGCGGCCTCGATCTTCTGGGCGATCTCGATGCGCCAGGGCCCGGTCAGGTGATCAAGCTCGGCCTTGAGCTTGTTGTAGTGGTCCTGAGTGAGCCAGGTCACGTCATCGTTGGTCTGGGTCACAGGGTGCTCCTCGTCGGTGCTGGCGCTGCTGCGAGGGTGGTTCGGCAGCAGTGGTCGATTTTCTGGGCAGATGCAAAGCAACGCCCGCTTCCGTGCCATTCGGCAGGGAAGGGGCGAAATCACGAGCCTAACAAGTTCCCCGCACGGGCGGGAAGGGTTGCGGGGGTCGAGGCCGTCCCACTCCTTCGACTATGCGCTCGAAAGGGTGAGCGGAGCAAAGAGTGTCCGCTCACCCTCCCCGGGGGCCCGGCGGGTTACTTCTTGTCCGGGGTGCAGCCGAGCAGCTCCGCGGTGGAGCCGCGGGAGGTGGTGCGCAGCGTCACCACCTTGTCGTAGCTGGTGCCCTCGGCCGGGACCTGGAAGTCCGACTGGCCGACCACCGCGCCGTCCGCGCCCTGCGAGCGGACCGTGCACACGCCCGAGGTGCCCTCGCTCTTGCGCACCGACAGCTGGAGCTGGAGCTCGCTGTCGGACACCGGCTGGAAGGTCGGCACCGTACCGTTCAGCTTCGTCTCGCGCAGCAGGTAGGAGGTGCCGAGCCAGGCGATCAGGCCCACCAGCAGCACCCCGAAGACCACGCCGGCGATCCGCAGCCGGCGGTCGGTCGTCCGGTCGTCGGACCGGCTGTAGCGGCCCGCCGGGGGCGCGAGGGCGGGCTGGGGCGTAGGGCTCTGGTCCATGGTGCGGCTCGGTCCTTTCGCGGAGGAACGGTCGGCCGTCCGCGGGAATGGACGCGCCCTCCAGTCCGTCACTATAGGAGGGGCACGTCCGCGCCAGAGGCGGCGGGGGAGCCGGCCCGACGAACCGGACATACCTGATACCTGGAAGGACCCAGGCGTTGAGCGAGCAGTTGCGGTTGATGGCGGTACACGCGCACCCGGACGACGAGTCCAGCAAGGGCGCCGCCACCATGGCGATGTACGTGGCCCAGGGGGTGGAGGTCCTGGTCGCCACCTGCACCGGCGGCGAACGGGGGTCGATCCTCAACCCCAAGCTGCAGGGCGACCCGTGGGTCGAGGAGAACATCCACGAAGTGCGCCGCAAGGAGATGGACGCCGCCCGGGAGATCCTCGGCGTCCAGCAGGCGTGGCTCGGCTACGTCGACTCCGGCCTGCCCGAGGGCGACCCGCTGCCCCCGCTCCCCGAGGGCTGCTTCGCCCTGGAGGACGTGGACGTGGCCGCAGGCACCCTGGTCAAGCTGATCCGCGAGTTCCGCCCGCACGTGATCACCACGTACGACGAGAACGGCGGCTACCCGCACCCCGACCACATCATGACCCACAAGATCACCATGGCCGCCTTCGAGGCCGCCGGAGACCCGGACGCCCACCCCGAGGCCGGCGAGCCCTGGCAGCCGCTCAAGCTCTACTACAACCACGGCTTCCCGATGGGCCGCATCCGCGCCCTGCACGCCTACCTCACCGAGAACGGCCACGACTCGCCCTACGGCGAGTGGATCGAGGGCTGGGAGAAGTCCGGGCGCGCCGAGCGGGAGATCACCACCCGGGTCGACTGCGGCGAGTACTTCGAGATCCGCGACAAGGCCCTGATCGCCCACGCCACCCAGATCGACCCCGACGGCCCCTGGTTCCGCGTCCCGATCGACATCCAGCGCGACGTCTGGCCCACCGAGGACTACGAACTCGCGAAGTCCCTGATCGACACCGACCTCCCCGAGACCGACCTCTTCGCCGGCCTCCGGAAGTAACCCCGTATTACCCCACCCCCCGGTGACCCGGCCCGCGTAGGGCCGGGTCACCATGGATGAATGAGCACCCCCGTGAACGTCACCCAGCTCGCCGCCGACCTCGCCCTCGACGAAACCAAGGTCACCCCCGGCCTCCTCGGCTTCGTCGTCTTCGCCGCCCTCGGCATCGCCACCTGGTTCCTCCTGAAGTCGATGAACGCCCGCTTCAAGAAGATCGACTTCACCGAGCAGCCCGACACCAAGGACGAGTGATCCGGCCGCACGCGACCGAACGGCAGCCGGCCGGAGCGGTAGCGTGAAGGCGGACCGAGCGTACGGAGGAGAAGTGGCCGCGCAGCCGGAATTTCCCATCGGTGAGCTGATCCCACGTCCGGAGCGGACGGCGGCCGCGCTCAAGGCGGCGCTGGCCGTGGTCGCGCCGGAGCGGCTCCCCCAGATGCTGGCCGAGCAGACGGAAACGATCACCCTGGCTGTCGAGTCGGACAGCCTCGATCCCCTTCGCGGCTTCCTGCTGCGCTGGGCCGCAGTGGTCGAGATCGAGCGCGACCCGCAGACCGCGTCCAGGCTGCGCCGGGCCGAGTACCTGATGCACACGGCGACGGACCCGGCCGAATCCCGCGCCCACGCCTTGGCGGTGAGTGAAATCATCCGCGGCGCATATCGGGCGCTCGGCCGATGACCTGGTCCTGGGAGTACCTTCCGGACGAGCAGTACGTCGCCGGTGACGCGCCGCCCGCGTTCGTCGCCGAGGTCGAGAAGACCGCTGACGAATTGGTTCGCGCCGCATCCGCCCGCTGGCTCGACGGAACGCTGTACCGGGGCGAGAACCCGAAGAGCGGGACGGCCTACGTTCCCGGCGGCATGTTCGAGTACCTGACGGTCATTCGGCACGAGCAGATCTACATCGTCCGGATCACCTGCTTCTGAACCGCCCCTCGCGTCCCGTTACCGGCCCAGGTGGGGCCCTCCTGTGCTCAGGCAGGTGGTCAACGGCGCTTGCGGCGGTTGCGGATCAGGCGGACGACGTAGAGGGGACCGCCGATGGCGGCGCCGACGACGAGGGCCCAGAACGCGAAGTAGGCGGGGCCGGGGTGGAATCCGGTGGTGTCGGCGGCGGTCAGGGCGGCGGCGAGTGGCTGGTGGGGCATCTGCTGGTCCTTGGGTTTTGACGGGGCTGGGGTCAGACGGCGCGGAGGTCGGGGCCGGGGCGCTGGGCCCGCTTCGGGGCGGTGCCGTGCATCAGGGCGAGGTAGCCGTCCTCGACGGTGGCGCCGACGCGCTCCGCGTCCGGGGCGGGGCTGGTGGAACTGATGACCCGGTAGGTGGTGCCGGTCGGGCTGGGGGTGACGTTGACGGTGGGCAGGTCGGGCGGTGGGGTGGTGGCCGCCAGCGTCGGGGACGCCCTGATCTCCCCGTCGATCACCCGGCGCCTGCTCCGCAACCTCGCCCCCGTCAGAACCCCTTCCGCCTCCAGCCCAACACCCCGCTCACCGACCGGGAAACCGACGTCATCCGCGCTGTCGCCCGGGGCAGCACCAACCAGGAGATCGCCGCCGCCCTCTTCATCTCCGTCAGCACAGTGAAGGGCCACCTCGCCGCGATCCAGAACAAGCTCGGAGCCCGCAACCGCAGCGAGATCACCGCCTGGGCCTGGGAATCCCACCTCATGCCGGGCAGCGCAGACCAACGGAACAGCGGCCGATAGCGCCGGCGGCGGACGCGAGAGCGCGAGTTCCACACCCAGGGTCGGGGCACTGTGAGAGGCTGGGGCGCATGAACCGGTTGGCTGGTGTGACCTCGCCTTATCTGCTTCAGCACGCTGACAATCCGGTCGACTGGTGGCCCTGGACGCCGGAGGCTTTCGAGGAGGCCCGGCGGCGCGGGGTGCCCGTGCTGCTTTCGGTGGGATACGCCGCTTGTCACTGGTGTCATGTGATGGCACATGAGTCGTTCGAGGACGAAGCGACCGCCGAATTCCTGAACGAGCACTTCGTGGCGGTGAAGGTCGACCGGGAGGAACGGCCCGACGTCGACGCCGTGTACATGGAGGCGGTGCAGGCGGCCACGGGGCGGGGCGGGTGGCCGATGACCGTGTTCCTGACGCCCGAGAAGGAGCCGTTCTACTTCGGGACGTACTTCCCGCCGCAGCCGCGGCACGGGATGCCCTCGTTCCGGCAGGTGCTGGAGGGCGTCGACAAGGCATGGACGGGGCGGCGGGCCGAGGTCGGTGAGGTGGCGGCGCGGATCAGCAAGGATCTCGCCGAGCGGGGCTCGGTGTACGCCGTCGGGAGCGGGATCGCGCAGCCGCCGGGCGAGGGTGAACTGCACGCGGCGGTCGTGGAGTTGACGCGGTCGTTCGACGAACGGCGGGGCGGTTTCGGCGGGGCGCCGAAGTTCCCGCCGTCGATGGTGCTGGAGTTCCTGCTGCGCCACCATGCCCGGACGGGGTCGGAGGCCGCGCTGGAAATGGTGCAGCGCACCTGCGAGGCGATGGCCCGCGGCGGGATCTACGACCAGCTGGGCGGCGGGTTCGCCCGCTACGCGGTGGACGCCACCTGGACGGTGCCCCACTTCGAAAAAATGCTGTATGACAACGCGCTGCTGCTGCGGGTGTACCTGCACCTGTGGCGCGCCACCGGCGACGAACAGGCCCGCCGGGTCGCGCTGGAGACCGCCGACTTCCTGCTGCGCGAACTGCGCACCCCACAGGGCGGGTTCGCCTCCGCGCTGGACGCCGACTCGCTGGACGAGGCGAGCGGAAAGACCGTCGAGGGCGCGTACTACGCGTGGACGCCCGAGCAACTGGCGGAGGTGCTCGGGGAGGCGGACGCCGCCCTCGCGGTGGAACTGTTCGACGTCACCGGCACCTTCGAGCACGGCACCTCGGTACTGCAACTCCCGCGCGATCCCGAGGACTTGGCCGCGTACCGGGAGATCCGGGAGAAACTCGGGCAGGCCCGCGCGCAGCGTCCCGCCCCGGCCCGGGACGACAAGGTGGTCGCGGCCTGGAACGGCCTGGCGATCGCCGCCCTCGCCGAGGCCGGCGCACTGCTGGAGCGCCCCGACCTGGTCGAGGCCGCCGAGCGCGCCGCCGACCTGCTGATCGCCGTGCACCTCACGGCGGACGGGCGACTGCTGCGCACCTCCCGGGACGGCGTCGCGGGCACCAACGCGGGCGTGCTGGAGGACTACGCGGACACCGCCGAGGGGTTCCTCGCGCTGTACGCGGTCGGCGGCGAATCGTCCTGGCTGCAACTCGCCGGGGAACTGCTCGACCTGGTGCTGCTGCACTTCACCGACGAGAAGTCCGGCGCGCTGTACGACACCGCCGACGACGCCGAGCAGCTGATCCGCCGCCCGCAGGACCCCACCGACAACGCCGCCCCGTCCGGCTGGACGGCCGCCGCCGGGGCGCTGCTCACGTACGCCGCGTACACCGGCTCCGAGCGCCACCGCACCGCCGCGGAACGGGCGTTGGGCATCGTCTCCGCGCTCGGCACCCGCGCGCCCCGGTTCACCGGCTGGGGGCTGGCCGTCGCCGAGGCGCTGCTCGACGGGCCGCGCGAGGTCGCGGTGGTCGGCCCGGCCGGCGACGCCGGGCGGGCGGCGCTGCACCTGGCCGCGCTGCGCTCCACCGCCCCCGGCGCGGTGGTCGCGGTCGGCGAGGTCGGCGACGCCGAGGTGCCCCTGCTCGCCGACCGCCCGCTGCTGGACGGCAGGTCAGCCGCGTACGTGTGCCGGCACTTCGTCTGCGAGCAACCGACCGCGGACGTCGCCGAGTTGGCGGAGCGCCTGCGCGCCCACTGACCGGCAACGCCGCCGTTGGCCAGGAAAAGTGCTGGTCAACGGCGGCGCAGCCGGGGGAGGATGCGCCATGGGCTGGACACTCACCACATCACTGGACGACTTCCGCAGCACAGCCGGGGAGTTCCTCGCGGCCGACCCCGCCGAGAACACCGTGCTGCTCACCATCCTCGACCGCCTCACCCGGGACGGCCTGCACGTGTACGGCGAACAGCCGCCGGTCTTCGGCTGGTGGCACGACCCGGACGGCACCGTCGCCGGCGCCTGCCTGCGCACCCCGCCGTACGGGCAGCGCCTCGGCCGGATGCCGGTGCCCGCCGCCGAGGAACTGGCCCGGCGGCTCGCCGCCGACGGCGAGCGCCCCGACGCGGTGGGCGGCGAGCACGGCACCACCCTCGCCTTCGCCGCCGAATGGCACCGGGCCACCGGCGTCAACTGGCACCTGGAACGCAACGAACGGCTGTTCCGGCTCGGCGAGTTGACGCCCCCGCCGGCCCCGCCCGCCGGCCGCTCCCGGCTCGCCCTGCCCGCCGACCGGGAGACGATCGCCCGATGGCTGGTCGACTTCTGCGTCGAGGCCGAACTCTCGCCGCCCGCCGACCCGTTCGCCGACGCCGACCAGCGGATCGCCGCCGAGACCCTGGTGCTCTGGGAGACCGCCGACCAGCGACTGGTCTCGCTCGCCGGGGCCAGCCCCGCCGTCGCCGGAATGTCCCGGATAGGCCCCGTCTACACCCCGCCCGCCGACCGCGGCCACGGCTACGCCAGCGCGCTGACGGCCGCCGCCACCCTGCACGCGAAGTCGCGCGGCGCGGACGAGGTGCTGCTCTACACCGACCTGTCCAACCCGGTCAGCAACGCGATCTACCAGCGCCTCGGCTACCGGCCGGTCACCGACGCGGCCGAGATCGCGCTCCGCTAGGGCGCGGGGGAGGGCCCTCGGGTGGCCCCGGGGGCTCTTTCGCATGCCTGTGGGGGCGAGGGTGGCCTTGGGGCGGTGGGGGGGGTGGGGCGATGCCGGGTGGCGATCCGGTCGAAGCGCGGTTCACCGGCACGTCGGCCACCGGCCGGTGACCGATGCGGCCGAGCTGCGCTCCGGTGGGGCGGGGGTCCTCGGGTGGTTCCGGGGGCCCTTTCGCGTGCCTGCGGGTGCGAGGAGGGCCTTGGGGCGGTGGGGGTGCGGGGTGTGGTGGCCGGGGGTGGGGCGATGCCGGGTGGCGATCCGGTCGAAGCGCGGTTCACCGGCACCTCGGCTACCAGCCGATGACGATGCGGCCGAGGTTGCGGTCGGCGGGGAGATGAGCCCGGGTGGGGCCTTTCGCCACACCGGGCACGGGGGCGGCGCGGCGGGTCAGCGGGGGCGCAGGGTGCGGTAGCCCGGGTGGATGCCGGGAGTGAGTTGCTGCTGGGCGGCGATCCGGCCGAGCAGTGCGGTCAGTTGGGTGTGCTCCTCGGGGGTGAGGGCCTGGGTGACGTCCTGCTCGTGGGCGATGGCGGTGTCGCGCAGGCGGGCCAGCAGGGCCAGGCCCTGGTCGGTGAGGTGCAGGGCGTACAGCCGGCGGTCCTCCGCGTTGCGGCGGCGTTCGATCAGGCCGCGCTGCTCCAGGCCGTCGGCGAACGGGACGAAGCGGCTGGGGGGCATGCCGAGCGCGTCGGCGAGTTCGCGCTGGCTGCGGCCCGGGTTCTGCACCAGCAGCCGGAGCAGGCCGGCCTGCGCGGGGGTGAGGTCGAGCTCGGCGATCCGCTGGGCGAATCGTTCGGCGGCGTGCGCGCCCAGCTGGGCCAGCAGGAACGCCGCCCCGCCGCCGGGCGGCCCGCCGGGCCCGGGCGGCCCCTGCGGTTTGCCGCCGTGCCAGTCCTGCTGGTCCGCCGCTCGATCCATGCTCATGCCGACATCGTACCCGTTTGACAATCGTTCCACGGTGTAATCATTATTCCGAGTGTATCGATCGAGCGTATCGATCGACGTGTGTCCGAGTGCCACGGGAGGAACCATGAGCACCACCGTCCAGCCTCGTCCGGCCCCGGCGGGTAGGCCCAAGAGCCGCCCGCAGACCGGCCCGCCGCTGCTCGCGCCGACCATCTCGGTCACCGCCCTGACGGTCGCCTACACCGTGGTCAACCGCGCCACCCCGCGCCCGGACGCCACCGGCGCCGAGGTGGTGCGGTACGCGCAGGAGCACGGCGGGGCGGCCCGGCTGGGTGCGCTGCTGCTGATCGCCGCCTCGGTGCCGCTGGCGCTGTGCGCGGCGCTGCTCTATCGGCGGCTGCGGGCGCTCGGCATCACCGCGCCCGGCTCGGCGATCACGCTGGTCGGCGGCGTGCTGGCGTCGTTCGCGCTGGTGCTGAGCGCGGTGGGGGCGTGGGCGGGCGGGCGGCTGTCGGCCGACGCGCCGCCCGCGCTGGGCCGGGCGCTGGCGGACGTGTCCTTCCTGGCGGGCGGGCCCGCGTTCGCGGCGGGTTTCGGCCTGCTGGCGGCGGGTGTCTCGGTGTCGGCGATGCTCACCGACCTGCTGCCCCGCGCTGTGACGTGGGCGGGCCTGGTGGTGGCCGCCGCCGCGATGCTCGCGCTGTTCGCCCTGGTGGCGGACGGCTTCATGTACCTGCTGCCGGTGGTTCGGTTCGGCGGCCTGGTGTGGCTGCTGTTCGTGGCCGCCCTGCTGCCGAAGACCCGCCACCGCGGCACCGAACACTGACCGAACGAAGCACGGGCCAAGGGGAGTTGAGTGAGATGACCGGAACGTACGCGGAGCTGAAGGGCCGGACGGTGGTGGTCACCGGCGGGTCGCGCGGGATCGGGGCGCACACCGCGCGGGCGTTCGCCGCGCAGGGCGCGGCGGTGTGCGTGGTCGGCCGGGACGAGGCGGCGCTGGCGAAGGTGGTCGAGGAGATCACCGGCGCGGGCGGCGAGGCGGTGGCCGCCGTCGCCGATGTGACGGACGCCGGGGCGCTGGACGGCGTGCGGCAGACGGTGACGGAGCGGTTCGGCGCGGTGGACGTGCTGGCGGCGTTCGCCGGCGGCCAGGGCTTCCCGGTGCCGACGGCGGAGCTGTCCGAGCAGCGCTGGCGCGAGGTGCTGGACTCCGACCTGACCTCGGTGTTCCTCACCGTGCAGGCCTTCCTGCCGGGCATGCTGGAGCGCGGTGCGGGCTCCATCCTGACAATGTCCTCGGCGGCCGGCCGCCAGCCCAGCGGCGCCAACCTGGCGTACGGGGTGGCCAACGCGGGCGTGGTGATGCTGACCAGGCACCTGGCCGCCGAGCTGGGGCCGCACGGCATCCGGATCAACTGCCTGGCCCCGTCGGCGATTCTGACCGAGAAGGTGCAGGCCCGGATGCCCGCCGAGGTGCAGAGCAAGGTCGCGGCCACCCACCCGCTGGGCCGGCTCGGCACCCCGGCGGACGTGGCGGAGGCCGCGCTGTTCCTGTCCTCGGACGGCGCGGGCTGGCTGACCGGACTGACGATCGACGTGGCCGGCGGACGGATCACCAACTAGCTGTATTGACCCGCAGGGTTGTTGACGCGGGTGATCGGTGGTTGTCCTCCGAGTGCGGTGTGGCAGCGATGGTAGTTGTAGGTGTGGAGGAAGTCG